>JAEYYE010000050.1 GCA_023430945.1 Bacteroidota bacterium | reverse complement strand
GTGCATGATCGTGGCGTGATCCTCGTCCGGCAGATGGTCGAAATGCAGTTCGACGCGCTCGTTCTTCAGGTCGCGGATCTTTTCGGCGAGCAGGTTCACATCCACCTCCATCACGCGCGGCTTTTCGCTGGGCGAGAGTCCCTCCTTCCCTACTGCCAGATAGATCTCTACCGGATGTTCGCTTGATCGCAAAGCCTGCGGATCGAATTCGAGCAGCGATCCATCGTTCCACCAGAGGCTCGGGCTCACGATCAAATATCGATCGAAAAGTTGCGGCCTTTTGAACAGGATCTCCGTGGCCAGCAACCCGCCGAATGATTGTCCGATCAGCATGCTTTCGCCGTTCGATCGGAAGCGCTTTTCCACATAGGATCGAAGTTCTTCCTCGATGAAACGGATGAACTTTTCCGATCCACCACTGCTCGGGAATTTTTCCTTCTCCGAAGCGATCATCGATGGGAAAGTGAAGTCACGCCGCCGATCCACCGTGGCAATGCCGATCACGATCGATGGCGGTGCACAGTTCACCCACGGAAAATTGCAGAACTGGAACAGCCCGGCCACGTGGATGAAATCCTCATCGGCCGATCCATCAAGAAGATATACGATCGGAAAACGCGCCGTATCGCTGGCCGTGTAGCCTTCCGGAAGATAGATGTTGATCGTACGTTGCTCGCCCAGGATCTCCGATCGGAACTCTTCGATCTCACCAAGAATGAAAGGGCGATCAGTTCCGATCGGATCTTCTTGTGCGAAGGCCAGATCCGTAAGAAGGAACGCGAAGAGTAAGAAAGCCGATCGGATCATATGGTCGTTGAAGCGGGATCGAACTTAATGCGATCGTTGATCGGATCACCCCCTACCCTACTTCTTCAACTTCGCCACCTGTATGCGGATGAACTCCGGCAGGTAGTTCGGCGTGCAGTTCTTGGCGACCATTTCATCCTTATACAATCCCGTGCGTTCGCCCAGTGCGATGCAGCGCGATTTGAATTCCGGCTGGAAGATCCCGATCTGCGCGGCAAGGAAGTTCATCGCCCACTGCACCTCCGGTTCTTCCTGCTCGATCCCTTTTTCGATCGCCGAAAGCAGTTCTTCGCTGTCCGGCGGCGGTGTTTGTCCAACCCAGCGCAACCGCGCGTTGTGGTACCAGAACAGCCGTCTTTTCAAGGGTGATGCAGTGTTCTTCCAGGAAAGCATCAGCGCGGTCAGCTTCTTGTCCCTGGCCAGTTGATTCGCCATCAGCCAGTCGATCAGCTGCAGCTTTTCCTTTTGCTGGTGTTGCTGGATGTCGTGATCTAGCCGATCGATGGTTGCGATATCCAACTGCTTCGGGTCCATGATCAGGATCGCCAGCTGCCGCGGCATGAAACCTCCGGCGCTCCAGAGTTCCAGCGCAAGCGCATGATCCTTCCTGATCTCCTTAGCGATCGTGCGTAGATCACCAAGCTTCGTGGATCCTTCGATCCTGGTGAGGATCTCTTTCGCTTTTGAAGAATGCTTGATCGCTGCTTCCATAGCGGTCACAGATCGAACTTGATCCCCTGCGCCAGCGGAAGCTTCCGCCCATAATTGATCGTGTTCGTCTGCCGGCGCATGTAGGCTTTCCAGGCATCGCTGCCGCTCTCGCGGCCACCGCCGGTCTCCTTTTCGCCACCGAACGCGCCTCCGATCTCCGCGCCGCTCGTGCCGATGTTCACGTTCGCGATACCGCAATCGCTGCCGGCATGGCTCAGGAAACGTTCCGCCTCGCGCAGATCGAGCGTCATGATCGCGCTGCTCAGGCCTTGCTTCACGCCGTTCTGGATCGCGATCGCTTCTTCGATGTCGCCGCTGTAGCGCAACAGGTAAAGGATCGGCGCGAAGGTCTCCTCCTGTACGATGTGCATGTCAGGCTTCGCCTCCACGATCGCGGGCTTCACGTAGCAACCACTTTCGTAGCCATCACCATCCAGCACGCCGCCTTCCACAAGGATCTTTCCGCCCTGGTCCTTCGCATGCTCCAAGGCGCTCAGGTACATCTCCACCGCGCCCTTGTCGATCAGCGGACCTACATGGTTCTTCTCATCCAACGGATCACCGATCCGCAGCTGGCCATAAGCCTTCGCCAGCTTCTCCTTGAATTGATCATAGACCTTGTCGTGGATTATCAACCGGCGCGTGGAAGTACAACGTTGTCCGGCGGTTCCGACCGCTCCGAATAGGCAGCCGATCAACGACATGTCCAGATCGGCATTGTCGCTGATGATGATCGCGTTGTTGCCACCAAGCTCCAGCAACGCACGTCCCAAACGATGTCCGACAGCGGTTGAAACAGCGCGTCCCATGCGGGTGCTTCCGGTAGCGCTCACCAGCGGGATCCGGTGATCGTTCGCGATCATCTCGCCCACATCCGCGCCGCCGTTCACCAGCACGCTCACGCCTTCCGGTATGTTGTTGCGCTTGAAAACCTCCTGCGCGATCTTCTGGCAGGCCACGCTGCACAGGGGCGTCTTCTCACTCGGCTTCCAGATGCACACATCGCCGCAGATCCACGCCAGTGCCGTGTTCCAGCTCCACACCGCCACCGGGAAATTGAAGGCCGTGATGATCCCGACCAACCCGTACGGATGCCATTGCTCGTACATCCGGTGCTCCGGCCGTTCGCTGTGCATGGTAAGGCCGTGTAACTGGCGGCTCAGTCCCACTGCGAAATCGCAGATGTCGATCATCTCCTGCACCTCGCCGAGGCCTTCCTGGTAGCTCTTGCCCATCTCGTAGCTCACCAGCTTGCCCAGTGCCGCCTTGTGTTTGCGCAATTCATCGCCCAGCTGGCGCACCACCTCGCCGCGCTTCGGGGCCGGCCACGTGCGCCATTCCGCAAAAGCCTCCTGCGCCTTAGTGATCGCGCGATCGTACTCGGCCTTGCTCGCACCGCGCACGATCCCGATCAACGCACCATCCACCGGACTGAAGCTCTCGAAGCTCGCGCCCTCGCCCTTCAGCCACTCGCTGCCCGTGGAAACGCCGCTGTTCTCGCTCTTCAAACCCAGCTCTTTCAACACATCGGCGATCTTGTTCTTCGGTGGTGTCAGCGTCTTGCTCATGATCGGAATTTCAATTGGGCTGCAAAGGTACGGAGTAGGGTGGGAGAGGGTTTGGGCGAATTCCTGTCAGGGCGCTCGCTTCGTTGCAAGTACGCACTCCCTTCGGTCGCTTGCGGGCTTTCCTCTACGCGAGCTTACGCAGATCCAGGCGGCGCAAGTCGATCCTGTAACCCACAATCATTTTAGGTTAACTCCTCACGCTTAGAAATGGTGATCTGGAACTATGCAATGAAACGTTTTCTAAAAACCAATAGAAAGATTGGGCCTATTATGAAGAGTACTAAAAGAATCAGCATGATGTGAATTAGCACACATAAGTTCTGACCAGAAACCCGAGATATACATTCGTCTGGTCCATCAATTTCATATTTAAGACTAACCATCGTGTTCACTATCCCAAACGCAATAAGTAGAACAGCTATCATGCACAATATGAGCGTGCAATTGAAGAAGATTTTTCTGAAGCGCATTGGGTTGTCATATTAGATTTCGCTTGCTTCATTGATTGCCGATACGAATGTATAAGGCCGTATGAGTTGATTCGGCGCCAGCCGACAACTAAGGTATTCAAACTCAATGGGTTGAGAAATTCATTGCGGGCTGCACAATCGCTATCCAACCATACATCCACTACTGCCCAACCACCTCAATCTCTGCAAATCGCCTAAAAACCGCCTTCCTCAGCCCTCGGCCTTTTTCGCGATGTACAAACTGCTCGATGTCGGCCGACCGGAAACGAAACTCGTCACGTTCGAGATCACTCCAAGAACGAGCCCCTTGATCAAAGCGATCAGCGATCCGCTGCCCTGGTACTTCGAGCTCAACATCGAGATGTAGGCCGCGTCCATCAACATCCGCTTCGTGGCCACCAGTTGGAAACCGTGCTCGTGCAGCAACCGGTGAACATCCTTCCGTCGGAAATGGGAGAGATGCCGGGGCACATCCCACGCCGCCCAATGCTCCTTGAAATGCTGCGCGTCCCAGCTTTCGCGATCGGGCACGGCTATCACCAGCAGGCCGCCATCGGCCAGCAGCGCATACAGCTTCTTAAAGGTCGCACGCGGATCGGGCACGTGTTCCAGCACATGCCATAGCGTGATCACCTGGAACTGCTCCTGCGCCGGTATCCGATCGATGCCGGCCACCACATGGATCCCGTGTTCCGCGATCGCATTTTCGCGTGCTTTCAGGCTTGGCTCCACGCCTTGCACCTGGTAACCGCGGCCCATCAGGTAGGCCAGGAATTCACCCGTACCGCAACCGATGTCCAGCACTTTTCCGCTGCGCTGGTGCCGGTGGATCAACCCGAACTTTTGCTTCAATGCCCAGCGTCGCGCGATCTGATACAGGCGGTCCTGCAGCGATCGCTTCGCATTGGTGTGGGAGATGTATTCGTCGCTCTCGTAATAGTCGCCGATCCGATCCTGCGGCGGACGTGGATCGGTGAAGCGGAAGCCGCAACCGCTGCATTCCGCTATCGAGAAGCGCTCCTTTGATACGGTGTGGTCGAGCGGCGCAAGCACTTCGCACTTCTCCTTCGAACCGCAGATCGCGCAGCTTTCCACACGCTCCATCGCCTCCTGTTCCACGTGGAACATGGTGCTCTTTTCGGCGGCGGCAGCGGTCTTCATTTCCGATCAGCGGCCAAGGTAGACCAGAAGCACGCTCAGGTCCGCAGGGGAGACGCCACTGATCCGCGATGCCTGGCCCAATGTACGCGGACGCACTTTTTCCAACTTCTGCCGAGCCTCGATCGATAGGGAAGTGAGCCGGCCGTATTCCAGGTCATCGTGCAGCGCAACTTCCTCCAAGCGCGTCATCTTCTCCGCCATTTCGCGCTCCTTGTCCAGGTAACCATCGTACTTCGCGTTGATCTCCACCTGCTTGATCACCTCGTCCCGCACTTCGCCGAGCGATGCTGAAGCGTTCTTGATGGTAAGAGAGATCTTCTCCAGATCGGCCCAGGCCACTTGCGGACGAAGCAGGATGTCGTAGAGCTTTGCCTTTTGTTTCAGTGGCGATGTTCCACGTGGAACAAGCACTTCGTTGGCGGCTTCCGGTTCGGCGCTTTCGCGCTTCAACATCGCCACCAATTCCTTCGTCCGTCGCTGCTTTTCCTCCACGCGCCGCATGCGTTCATCCGATGCCAGGCCGATCGAATGGGAGCGGGGTGTGAGCCGTAGATCGGCGTTGTCCTGGCGCAGCAGGATCCTGAATTCGGCCCGGCTGGTGAACATGCGGTACGGCTCCTCGGTACCCTTGGTGATCAGGTCATCGATCAACACGCCGATATAGGCCTCATCACGCCGCAGGATGAATGGCTCCTGTTCCTGCAGTTTCAAGTGCGCATTGATCCCTGCCATCAGACCCTGGCAGGCGGCCTCTTCATAACCCGTAGTGCCATTGATCTGTCCGGCGAAATAGAGCCCCGCCACCAGCTTTGTCTCCAACGTATGCTTGAGCTGGGTGGGAGGGAAGTAGTCGTATTCCACGGCGTAACCCGGACGGAAGATCCGCGCGTTCGCGAAGCCTGGGATCTTTTTCAGCGCCGCCACCTGCACCTCTTCGGGCAGGCTCGTGCTGAATCCGTTGATGTAGGTCTCCACCGTGTCCCAGCCCTCCGGCTCCACGAAGATCTGGTGCCGGTCCTTGTCCGCGAAGCGATCGATCTTATCCTCGATGCTCGGGCAATACCGTGGTCCCAAGCCTTGGATCCGGCCGTTGAACATCGGGCTCCGATCGAATCCGGTGCGCAGGATGTCATGCACCTCTGGACTGGTATAGGTGATCCAGCAGCTCAACTGCCGGCGTTCGCCTGTTGCGATCGGGGAATGGCCGGGCAGGTAGCTGAAGGTGGATGGATCGGTGTCGCCGGGTTGTTCCTCCAAGACGCTGTAATCGATGCTGCGGCCATCCACCCGTGGCGGTGTCCCGGTCTTCATGCGCCCGGAAACGAAACCGAGATCGACGAGTTGTTCCGTGATGCCATGGCTGGCCTTTTCACCGGCCCGGCCACCACCGATCTGCCTCTCGCCAATGTGCATGATCCCGTTCATGAACGTGCCGCTGGTGAGGATCACCGATCGGCAGGGGATCTTCATGCCCATGCCGGTCTCCACTCCGATCAAATGGCCGTTCTCGACCATGATCCGGCTCACGCTGTCCTGCCAGAAGTGGACGTTCGGCGTTCCTTCCAGCATCTTCCGCCATTCCGCCGCGAAGAGATTGCGATCGTTCTGCGAGCGCGGGCTCCACATCGCCGGACCCTTGCTGCGGTTAAGCATGCGGAACTGCACAGTGCTGCGATCGCTCACGATGCCCGAGTAACCGCCGATCGCATCGATCTCCCGCACGATCTGTCCTTTTGCCACGCCGCCCATCGCGGGGTTGCAGCTCATCTGGCCGATCACGCCCATGTTCATGGTCACGAGCAGCACCCTGGAGCCGAGGTTGGCGGCAGCAGCAGCGGCCTCGCAGCCGGCATGTCCGCCGCCGACCACCACGATATCGTATGTCCCCATTGTACTCACTCGCCCATCATCGGTTGATGTTCCACGTGGAACAGAAGGATTGAATCTTCTGATATTCAGAAACTTCTGTCGTGGAACAAGGTGCTTTCGCGAAGCTTGCAAAGGTAGGCGATCCGATCGATCGGTTTGATACTGATCCTCCGGGGAGGCATGCATCGCGCTTCTACGGGACTATCGATAGCCCCCGAAGCCACAAGATGGGTTCATATCTTAACCATCCAAAAGGGCAGTCAATGAAGTTCAACAGCCGCATCTATGACATCATTTTCATCGTGAGCGCCGCGATCCTTCTTTCTCTTCTGAATGAGATGGGATACCTGGAATTCACGGTGCTGCACTTCCCGTTGATCTGGATGATGATCGCGTATTACATGGGAAGAGCGATCGAGCGTAGGGTGGAGAAGCAGCGGTCGCAGGACGATCATGCCGTTGCCACGCGTTCCAACACCTGAAGCAACTTCACCATGGCCAGCGTGTCGAGCTTGCAGTACTCGAGCATGCTGCGCCGTAGCTCCTCGCGATCACCGGCGTATTTGCCGTTGATCAGCTGTGCGAAGAGCGTGCTGGCCATCATGCCATCGCTTACCTCAAGATCATCGTAGGAGAATTCCGGTACCAAGGCCGGCAGCACCAGCTTGATCGAGTAACGGCCGTTCATGCCGCGATCGTAATACCACTGCTTTTGGAAGGGTGTGGCGAGATCCATGCAGCGGGAAAGAAGCTTATTGATCTCAGGTGAAACCTCCGATCGCCACCGGGCCAATTCGCGCAGTTTTCCGGCTTCAAAGGCGAGATTGTACGCGAGGATCGTTCCGTGACCCCCCAGATCGATCAACAGCCGATCCAGCAATTCGCCGCGCGGATCGGCGGAGGCATCGGCAAGGAATTCGAAATGCCTTGGCTCCGCTCCGGGCCTGTCGATCACATGGATCGAATACTGGAACGGGATACCCT
>JAEYYE010000401.1 GCA_023430945.1 Bacteroidota bacterium | reverse complement strand
AAGAGGTCGGAAAAGAGAAGCCAAGGACCTTATTGCTCGAAGAGGTCGAGACCGATCGGCAATACGCATTGGTGATCAGCACCAACGGCGGGCTCTGGCGATACATGCCCGGTGATACGATCCGTTTCACCAGCACCAGACCTTACAGGATACAGGTGAGCGGAAGAACGCGCAGCTTCATCAACGCCTTCGGCGAAGAACTGATCGTTGACAATGCCGATCGCGGGATCGAAGCGGCGTGCAACGAGACCGGTGCGATCGTAACGGAATACACCGCCGCGCCTGTCTATATGGACAACGATGCGCGCGGCGGACATGAATGGGTCATCGAGTTCGAGAAGGATCCATCGGATCTGGCGCGATTCGTGGAAGTGCTCGACCGCACCATGCGCCAGATCAATTCCGATTACGACGCGAAACGCCGCGGCGACATGGCCTTGCGGATGCCTTTGCTTCACTCCGTGCCACGCGGAACCTTCCACGCCTGGATGAAAAGTCGCGGAAAGCTGGGCGGACAGAACAAGGTTCCGCGCCTGAGCAACGATCGCACGTACATCGAACCGCTGCTCCAGTCCGCCTCAGCATGAAACTTTCGTTGATCCTTTCACTATCGATCGTTCCACTTCTTTGGAACAGGCCATTATCGATCCAAAGCGATCGGCAGAGCGGCGAAGTGTACGAGATCAAGGGAGAATTCGATCGGTTCACAACGGATGAACTTGGCCATGTGTACACGCTGATCGGCGACGAACTGGTGATCCATGACAACCAGGGAAGACAAGGCCTGCGCAACAGTTTGAAGACCTTCGGAAGGATCACGCACATCGATGCCTTCTATTCACTGAAACCGATGGTCTTCTCTGCTGATCAGGGAAGATTGGCGGTGCTGGACAATACGCTCAGCATCCAGGGAAGTGTGATCGATCTATCGCGCGACTATCCGCAGGTAGTGCTCGCTGCAATGAGCGTGCAGAACAACTTCTGGCTTTTCGATGAGCGCGAGCTTTCGATCCAACGCGTGGATGGCCAGTTGCGTCCGATCGCGGATACCGGACGCCTGGATCAACTCCTCGGCTTCACTCCGAGACCGGTCTCCATGCACGAGCACGACAGCTGGCTTTATGTGAACGATACGATCAATGGAGTACTTGTCTTCGATCTGTTCGGCACCTACGCGCGCACCATTCCGATCACCGGCGCACAAAGCATCGAAGTGCGCGGCAAGGAACTCTATTTCTTCAAGGAAGGAAAACTGCAGTTGTACAATATGCAGAGTTTCGAGATCAGTGAGATCTACATGCCCGATCATTTCGGGAAGGTGATCGATGC
Organism: Bacteroidota bacterium; assembly: GCA_023430945.1. GTDB lineage: Bacteria > Bacteroidota > Bacteroidia > Flavobacteriales_F > PHOS-HE28 > PHOS-HE28. Next base: position 3,473 of record JAEYYE010000401.1, on the reverse strand, counting down.
GCGCGTGGAACGTGGATCCGTCTACCTGCAACTCGCCGATCGGATCGTGATCGCGCCGATGCAGCGCCAACCTTGAGGAGGAACGACTTTTCCACAACCGGGTTTACTTCAGGTCTCCCGGATATCTTCGCGCCTATTCAAGGAACTGGATCATGCACATAGCCATCGCAGGGAACATCGGATCGGGTAAGACAACGCTCACCCAGCTGCTCGCAAAACACTACAAGTGGGACCAGTTGCACGAAGCGGTGGACAACAATCCATACCTCTTCGACTTCTACAAGGACATGCAGCGTTGGAGCTTCAACCTGCAGATCTTCTTCCTTAACAACCGCTACGAGCAGTTGATGGACATCCGCAAGAGCGGCCGCAATGTGATCCAGGATCGCACCATCTATGAGGATGCGTTCATCTTCGCGCCGAACCTGCACGCGATGGGTTTGATGACCACGCGCGATTTCGAGAACTATTTCCGCCTATTCCAGAGCATGGATCGCTCGATCACTCCGCCCGATCTCTTGATCTACCTGCAGGCTCCGGTGGAAAAACTGGTGAAGCAGATCAGCGAGCGCGGCCGCGAGTACGAGAACTCGATCAGCATTGAATATCTGAAACGCTTGAACGAGCGCTACGAAGCGTGGATCCAGACGTATGACAAAGGCAAGTTGCTGGTGATCGATGTGGAGGATTACTCGTTCCACACTTCGCAGGAGGATCTGGGCCGGATCATCCAGAACATCGATGCTGAGATCCACGGACTTTTCCCCGTAGAGGTCGTTCCGGTGAAGACTTCCAAGGAACGCGTGAAGGTGCTGGAGAAAGCCGCAGAAAAAGCTGCGGTGAAAAAAGTGCTGAAGAAGGTCTGATCCAGCATCGATCGGCCATGATCGAAGATCCACGTATAGTCGAAGTACCCGCGCAAGCCGCCGCGGGCATTCATCTTACCATTCCTGCCATGGAAATGGGTAAGTACATGGATCCTGCGATCAATGAGATCATTCAGGTACTTTCCGATCAAGGTCAACGGCCGGCCGGTGCATTGTTCTCGTATCACTTGAGAAGGCCTTCGGACACGTTCGACTTCGAGATCGCCTTTCCGGTGGCTGCAGAGTTCGATCCAAAAGGTCGCGTACGAAAGATCGAAAGACCGGCTGCGCGCGTGGCACGCACGGTTTACACCGGCCCGTATGAAGGTCTTGTCAGCGGTTGGAAGGCGCTGGAGAAATGGGCGCGTGAACAGAAGTTGAACGAAAGCGGACGTTTTTGGGAGAGCTATCTCACCAACCCCGATCAAGAACCCGACCCACGCAAGTGGCGCACTGAACTGAACTGGATCGTTTAGGAACGATCGTCAATTCAGCCTTCAGCTTCCAACTTCAGCCTTCAACCTCCAGCCTCCAGCCTCCAGCCTTCAACCTCCAGCCTTCAGCCTACTTCCCCCGCGTATCCACATTCACCTGCCAGCCGATCCCGAACTTATCGGTGAACATGCCCCAGTAAGCGCCCCAAAAGGTATCCTGCAACGGCATCGTCACCCGGCCTCCTTCGGATAGTGTCTTGAAATAGGCATTGGCCTTCTCGCGGCTATCGGTATTGATCGAGATCGAGAAGTTGTTGCCTATCGTGGTCACCTGGCCGAACGCTTCCGATGTGTCACTACCCATGAGCACGGTCTCCTTGCTGATCGGAAGCGTGATGTGCATGATCTTCTCCTTCTGATCGGCCGGGATCGGCGGCATTCCTTCCTGCGGCGGCATCTCACCGAACCGGTTCACGCTGGCGAACTCGCCGCCAAAGGCTTTCTTGTAGAAGTTGAACGCTTCTTCACAATTTCCGGTGAAGGTGAGATAGATGTTCACGGTGGTCATGATCGTAGGATCTTGGGCGGATGAAGTTAGCTTCATTGCATGTGATCGGTTCGCACGGGCCGAATGCTTTCCGGCTTCGAAGGCAATGGCCTGCTGGCTTGGATCTTGTGGCCCTCAAAGCTCATTCATCAACTGCTCCTTTTCATCATGAGATATTCTCTTTTTCTTTTGCCGGTGATCGCTCTTATGGCTTGCAACAGGTCGGACCGATCGGCATTCGAAGATCCAAAGACAGAAGACGTTTCAAAATTGACACACGTCGTTCAGGAATTGGTGCCGCCACCCGCAGTGCCGGTGCATGATCAGGTGGCCAAAGGCGATCCCAAGGTGGTGGAGGTAACCCTTGTGATCGAAGAGAAGAAGCTGCAGATCGCACCCAACGTGACCACGTGGGCGCTCACATTCGGCGGAACCGTACCCGGGCCATTGATCGTTGCGCATGAAGGTGACTACGTGCAGCTCCGCCTGGTGAACCCCAGCACCAACACCATGATGCACAACATCGATCTCCATGCGGCCACCGGTGACATGGGTGGTGGCGACCTTACGGAGATCTCTCCAGGGCAGGAGGCGACGATCCGGTTCCGCTGCACCAAGGCTGGTGTCTTCGTTTACCACTGCGCGCCCGGTGGCGTAATGGTGCCATTGCACGTAGTCTCAGGCATGAACGGTGCGATAATGGTGCTGCCGCGTGAAGGATTGAAGGATGAGAACGGTCGCGCGGTGCGTTACGACAGGGCCTACTACATCGTGGAACAGGATTATTATCTGCCCATGGACAGCGGGGGCCATTACAAGGAATACAATACCCCGGCCGAAGGTTTCGCCGATATGATCCCCGTGATGCGATCGCTCACGCCTTCACACATCGTCCTTAATGGCACGACCGGCGCACTTCTCGGAGACAAGGCCATGAAAGCTTCGATCGGTGAGAAGGTCCTTTTCATCACTGGTTCATGCAATATCGATACGCGTTTCCATTTGATCGGCGGGCATGCGGACCTTGTCTATCTCGGTGGATCGTTCAATGACAGACCTGCCACGGATTACGAGACCTGGCCGGTGCCGGGCGGATCAGCGGCCGCGGCGATCTATCAATTCCGCTATCCCGGTAACTATGCGTTCGTGGACCATAACCTGATCAACGCGTTCGTTTTTGGCGCCGTAGGAATGGTGGAAGTGGAAGGTGAACCGGATCATGATCTAATGGAGCAGGTGAAACCACCAAGGCCGATCAATGCAGCGATCTGAGCACTAAGGCCAACGGGAATTGCGTTCAGCAGGAGATGAGTGCGCATATCCACGAGCGCATCCGCAGCGGACCGTTCATTCTACTGATCGTTTCGTTCCTGTTCGTGAATTTCCTCTTCTTCATCGATGAAGGCTGGTATGATCTGCGTTGGATGAAGCAGCCTGGCAATTGGCTTGCCTTCGCCTTGTACCTCGGTATCCTCTTCGGGTCACAGATGATCTTCCACACGTGGATCTGCTGCCGCCTTCAGCGCTCCGATCGCATCGTGCTTTCCGCGATCGGCGGCGTGGTGCTGCTGTTCATCGTCGTCTTCGCGATCTGGGGCATCGCCGCGTAAAGGCGCCGTTCCGTTC
>JAEYYE010000280.1 GCA_023430945.1 Bacteroidota bacterium | reverse complement strand
AGATGTACAAGGTGTTCAATATGGGCCACCGTTTGGAATTCTATGTTCCGGAAGAGATCGCAGCGGAGATCATCGCGATCGCGGCTTCGTTCAATGTTGAAGGCAAGGTGATCGGCCGTGTCGAAGCCGCCGATCGGAACGAAGTTGTGTTGAGGACGCTCAACGGCGAATTCCGCTACCCATGAGCGAACTGCTGGACAAGCTCGCATCGATCCACGAGCGGCGGATCGAGATCGGCAAGCAGCTCGCCGATCCAAGTGTGATCGCGGACCAGAAGAAGTTCGTTGAACTGAACCGTTCCTATCGCGATCTGGAACCGGTCGACCAGGCTTTCCAGCGTTTCCGCCGATTGCATGATGAACTGCATGGCGCCGAAGAGATGCTGCGTAGCGAAAAGGATCCTGAAATGCAGGAAATGGCTCGTAGCGAACGCGACCAGTTACGCAATGCGATCGAAGCGATGGAAGAGGAAGTTCGCTTGATGCTGGTGCCGAAGGATCCGAACGATCAGCGCAATTGCGCGATGGAGATCCGCGCAGGAACGGGTGGAGATGAAGCAAGCTTGTTCGCCGGCGATCTGTTCCGGATGTATTCGCGCTATTGCGAGGATCGTGGCTGGAAGATCGAAGTCGTTGATGTGAGCGAGGGCACCGCGGGTGGATACAAGGAAGTGATCTTCAACGTGATCGGCGAGGGCGCATACGGCGTCCTGAAATTCGAGGCTGGCGTGCATCGCGTGCAACGCGTTCCCTCGACCGAAGCGAGCGGGCGCATCCATACGAGCGCCGCAACGGTGAATGTGATCCCCGAAGCGGAGGAACACGATGTGGAGATCAGGGAAAGCGATGTGAAGATGGAGACCGCGCGATCCGGCGGAGCGGGCGGACAGAACGTGAACAAGGTCGAAACAAAAGTTCGGCTTACGCACATCCCCACCGGTACCGTGGTGATGTGCCAGACGGAAAGAAGCCAGCTTGGCAACAGGTTGAAGGCGATGCAGATGCTTCGCACGAAGTTGTATGAAGAGAAAGTGCGTGAGCAGGAAAGCGCTGCAGCCGCCCACCGCAGAAGCCAGGTGAGCAGCGGCGATCGCAGCGCCAAGATCAGGACCTACAACTTCCCGCAAAGCCGTGTCACCGACCACCGGATCGAACTCACCATGCACAACCTTTCAGAAGTATTGAATGGGGATCTGCAGCAACTGATCGATGCCTTGCAACTCGCCGAGCGCACGGAAAAATTGAAGGCCGAAGCCGGTCTTTGATCCTTGCAGCGCGCCCTTCGGATCAATTGCGAACTTTGCGCCCGATGACACGCGAAAAGCTCGTCGAGATCATTCGGAAAAAACGCAGCCTGCTGTGCGTTGGCCTGGATACGGAAGAGGAATTGATCCCCGAACATTTCCGCGAGGAAAGTCATCCGGTACGCGCCTTCAATGAAGCGATCATCGAGGTCACGCACGACCTTGCGGTCGCATATAAACTGAACCTCGCTTTCTACGAAGTGCTCGGCGATCAGGGCTGGCTCGATCTCGAGGCAACGATCGCATACATCCGCAGCAAGAGCGATTGCTTCATAATAGCCGATGCGAAACGCGGCGACATCGGCAACACCGGAAGAAAATATGCGCAGGCTTTCTTCGATCGGCTGGATGTTGACGCAGTTACTGTGTCGCCATACATGGGCCGCGACAGTGTTACGCCGTTCTTAGGCCGGAAAGGCAAATGGGCGATCGTGCTTGGTGTCACCAGCAATCCCGGGGCGGAAGATTTCCAGTTCCTGCGAGTGAATGGAAGTGGTGATCGCCGCTTGTACGAAGTGGTGATGGAACGCGTAGCCAATTGGGGTTCGCCGAAGGAATTGATGTTCGTAATCGGGGCCACGCGTCTGGCCACACTTGCGGAAGCGCGGGCACAAGTACCCGATCATTTTTTTCTGGTACCTGGCGTAGGTGCGCAAGGCGGAGATCTTTCCGATGTGCTGCATGCAGGGATCACCCATGATGGAGGCCTGCTGATCAACAGTTCACGCGGAATACTCTATGCCGGCAAGAACGAGGATGCGATACCGGCCGCCCGACGTGCTGCGCTGGAAATGCGCAAGGAGATGACCGCGGTGATGCAGGCGAAGGGATTGATCTGAGCAAGGTTTTTAGCGTGTGACCGGATCTGCGATGGGGCTTTCGATCCTGTTGCCGAAGATCGATGTTCGATCGCGAGCGATGAGATCACTCCATTTGCGTCATCACATTTCGCACGGTTTCTCCCATTCCTTTGAGCAAAACGTTCTTCAACAGAATTACCTTAGTGAGGATCACATAGCACCGATCCATACTTTCTTCTGATGAATTCATTCAACTATTTTGCCATTGTCTTCATATTGTCCGGCTTCACGACCAAAGCACAAACCCCCACCTTCAATTGGATCACGGAAGCAGTTTCGACCAACGCCACAAGCCATGTGAAAAGCATCGTCGGCGATGATGCTGGCAACATCTACATCGCTGGCCATTTCGGCGATCTGATCCAACTTGGCGATTCCACTTTCACGGCGTACGAAGCGCCGAACACCGACATCTTTCTTGCGAAGCTCGATCCGCAAGGGAACTTCATATGGAGCCGCCAATTCGGCTTTGCGTCCACCGAATATTGTAATGACCTGACGATCGCTCCCTCGCTGAAATGCACACCAACACCATCGCATGCCAGCTCGAAATCGTCCGGCATGTTCAGATACATGGTGAAGCGGTAGCATTGATCGGACACAAGCGGCGCGAGCAATTCGACTTCGATGTACTCCCGCATTTCGGAAATACCGGTGCGATAGGTGTAGATGCCTGCAAAGCCTTGACCGGTGCGCGCGTATTGGAAACCACCGGAAGCGTTCACGGGAACGCCGGCGAAAGCTCCGCTTCCGGCGCAGCCATGATAAAGCTCCGGCGTACCACCGGTTGGATTGAACCACGGCTCCGCATTGCCCAGCATGCTCGCGAATGTTGGGCAGGTGCTCACCGTTTCGAAACTCGGGTTTGGCACCAGTTCCTGCGCCCGCAACGCAAAGGATGCAAAACACATCAAAATTCCGATAGATCCTGATCGCATCATCTCAGTGCAATGACGATCGGCAGGGTTGAAACGCTGCCTGGGTTGGTGA
>JAEYYE010000335.1 GCA_023430945.1 Bacteroidota bacterium | reverse complement strand
ATCCAGATCCACCGGTTCCCAAAGCTCCTCATCGCTCGTTCCGCTCGCTGATGCGGCTTCATCCATCACCGCATCAAAGGCCTTTAGATCCGTACGTGCCTGATCCTGTTCCAGCTGGATCCGCTCGCGCTCCTTGTCATCCTTCTGCGCAAGCTTGAGCTGTTCCAGTTCGGCGATCCGGTTCTCGAGCAGGAAGCGTTCGGTGGCCGCATCGATCACTTCGTTGCCGGTGTTGCGCGGCAATTCGCGTTCGATGTCCGCAGCGTTGCGCACCTGTTCCGGGGTGAGCACCTGCACATCGCCCGATGCTTCATCCGAGGCGACATCCTCCGGTGGATCGTTGCTTTCCACGGGCACATGGCTCACATCAACCTGCTGCAACGCCCGATCGGAATTGCCTCCCTGAATGGGAATGGTGCGCGCGCCCGATCGGGTGGCATCGCCGGTCGTGTCGCGTTGTTCGGTGATGGTGGCCGTGGAGGTTCCTGTTGCTGTGCCGGCCGGCGTGCCCCATTCGAAGATGCGCGAGCTGGTGGTGATCTGCATCTCTTCGATGTTCGCGGCGAAACGCTCATCCACGCGCAACGATCGGAACCTTTCATCAGCACCAGCGATCCGCTCGCCAAGCTTGTCCAGATCGGAGGATGCGATCTCCGCCGGATCGGTCGTGATGGTGGCCAGATGTTTCTTCAGAGTATACTCGCCGCGCAGATCGAGCAGTTCCAATTCGAGATCGCGCAGCTGCTTGAACTTCGTTCGTGTTTCCTGTTCAAGGGCGGCGAGATCTGTTCTGTAACCGGACAGTTCCGCATCGATCTCTTCCTTGCGCTTGTTGTTCTTCGCGCGCACCTTTTCATCTTCCAACCGTTTGATCCGTTCGGTGAGATCGAGGGCATCTTCACGCGAACTGTTGGCGCGTTGCAGCGCGGACTTCGCCTCCTTCTCCTTATCGAGCATCGCCCGTTCGGCCCGCATCAGCGGATCGGGATCCTGGTCCGGACGCGCCTTCCGATCGAGCCTTTCCTTCAGCGTGGTGAGCAACGGTACCGCGGCGTCATCCTGTTCCTGTGCCAGTGTGGTCCTGATGTCCGCAGCGAGCTTCGATGCGCTTTGTGCCTTCTGTCGTACGGCAAGTTCCTCGGCCTCCAGATCCTTCGCAGTGCGGAAGGCCACGCGCGCACGGGTGGTGGCGATCTTCGCTTCGTTGCGCTTATCGGCGGCGACGGACATCTTCCGGAAACGTTCGGCCTCATCGTTCACGAGAAGGGCTTCGGCCGATGCCTTTTCAGCTTCGTGTGTGATCGTTTCGGCCGCGGCCACGGCTTCCAGCGCGATCGTGTAGGCATGCGCCGCCTGATGATCGAGATCCTGTGCGATCATCTCCAGTTCATGTGCGTCATCATCGGCCATACGCTGAACGGTCTCCTGATCCATTTCACCGGTGAAACCTGCACGTGTGAGCACATCGAAAGCAGCCGGTCGCTCCGGCTGCGCGACAGGTTTTTCGTTCACATCGAGGCTTGCGCGGCGGCGGATCTCATCCAACGCCAGTGCGATCAGATCACCATCCAGCGGCTGATCGAAGAAATTACGGATCACCAGTTTCTCCTGATCGGCGGGACGGGTGAGCGCGAGCTCCTGCCGGAAGGCGCGCGGTTCATCGTTGCCGGGCACATCCACCGTTCCCACATGGGTCTTCCCGGTGGGCCCGCATTCCACCAGGAAACGGAATTTTCCGCTGCGCGGAAGTGCGAGCACATACGATCCATCCGGCGCGGTGCGCACTTCGGTGATCCGCTCGCGCGAAAGCGCATCCTCTACAACGATCTTCGCCTTCCTGTCCGCCTTGTCGATCTCGTTGGTGTACGTGCCTTGTAGAACGGTGATCACCAGCGGTACCTGTGAAGTGCTGACGCGGTATACATGGAGCTTGCCCTGGTGGCTTGACCGGCTGCTGGCGAAACACGCTTCCTTGTGTTCGGGATCCACGATGTAGAGGAAATCATCATCGGGCGTGTTCACAGCGAAATCCATGTTCTCGGGCGTTCCGAAGCCATCGCTCCGGCTGTCGTATGTGGCCTTGAAGATGTCGTAGCCGCCCATGCTATTGTGGCCCTTGCTGCTGAAGTAGAAGGTCCTGCCATCGGAATGAAGAAAGGGGAAATCCTCATCCTGATCGGTGTTGATGTAGCCGGGGATCTTCACCGGTGTGGCGAACGAACCATTGGGCATAACCTCTGTGCGATAGATATCCTTGCCGGTCTTGCCATCCTTGCCATAACTGCTGAAATAGATCGGTCCGGGCCGATCGGGCAGATAGATCAATTGGTGCTTCTCCTTCTTCCTGTCGAGGCTGGTCTTCAATTCCTCGGGCATCACCACGATCTTTCCACCGATATCGCTCAGATCATAGAAGCGGAAGAATTCATCGGCATCCACTTCCACCTTCTTCTTCACATCGATCTCCTTCAGTTCGCTCAGGAGGTTCTGGCCGTTCTGGCATTGCCTCTCCAAGGCGTCCACCGGCTTCGCGGCAAGATCCTTCTTCTCCGCTTTCGATCGGAACGTGCCGTATGCTTCAAGCGCCGGCTTGAACTGATAATTGAGGTGATACGCGCGGCCCAGCCAGTACCACGCATCGGAGGGCACCGAAGCTCCGGTGACAGCGAACTTGAGGTAACCGACCGCTTTTTCCTTGTCGCCACCATGGAGCACGCAGGTACCATAGCGATAGCTCAGATCATGATCGGAGGGGTTGAGGCTGATCAGCTGTGAATACAAGGGCATCGCCTCGGCGAAACGCTCTTCCTTGAAAAGGGCATCGGCCTTGGTGCGCACCTGCTGCACATCGCCCTGGGCGAAGGCGGTGAAAGCGTACAACAGGCCGATGAGTATGCCCGTGTAACGGTGGATCATAAGGTGGGCCTTTCTACAGCAAGATCCGGCCCAATGTTTCATTGGTTCTCTCCGCTCCTGGCGGCAAGTCCCATACGGTTCTCCTCACCACGGATCAATCTCCCGATATTGTGCCGGTGCGTGTAGAAGACGATCACGCACAAGAGCACGGCAAAACCGATCTTCACACCGTTCACTTCCCTGTAGATCAAGATGATCGCGAGCGGGAAGGCCAGCGCAGCACACAACGATCCGAGCGACACGTACCGGGTAAGGCTGAAGACCAACGCGAAAACACCCACACAGATCATGGCCGCACCGGGATGCACGGCGAGCACCCCGCCAAAAGACGTTGCCACACCTTTTCCTCCCTTGAAGCCGGCGAAGACCGGATAAAGATGCCCGACCACAGCGGCCAGCACCAGCGCGACCCGCAGCCACATCCAATCCGGTGAATCCACCTCCAACCCGCTGAAGTTGGGCAGAAGCCTTACCGGCACGAAGCCTTTGGCGATATCGATCAGCAATACCGGGATGCCTGCGCGCCAGCCAAGCACGCGGAACGTGTTGGTCGCTCCGGCATTGCGGCTTCCATGGTCGCGCACATCGATCCCGAAGAACGCACGGCCCCACCACACGCTGGTGGGTATGCTTCCGCAGAGATAGGCGATCGCCAACGCCAGAATGCTATATGGCCAGGGTTCCATGCTCAAAGCCCGAAGCGATCGCGGAAATCGTCCACCTTGCGCCGGTTGCTGATGATGAATTGATAGGCGGCCGCGTCCTTTCCTCCCTCCACTTTCCGTTTATCGTCCTTCAGTTCACTGATCATCGTGTTGAATTGATCGTCGCTGCTGAAGGCATAAAGGTAATTTCTGTTGTATTGGAAGAAGTACCAGGTCTGATCGTCCATCATCAGGAAGATCGTCATCAGGTCGCCGCTGCGCTTTCTTTCCAGCTGGATCTTTCCCTTCACGTAGCGGTACACCGGCTTTTTCATGATCGTGGCGATGCCGATCTCGCCATCGCTCAACCAGCTTTGTTCCGGTCCGTCCCATCTCATCTTCACATCACCGAACACGATCGGTTTCACGATCTGATCGGGCATCTTCTTGATCTCGCCCTTCAGGTTCAGTTCGCTGATCAGTTTGTCCGATACTTCGAGCCCGAGCAGTTCGCGCAACATCTTCTCGTAATACGTTTTGCTCAGGTCCATCTGCTTCTGTTCGGGATAGGCGAGCAGTTCGGCGGCCATGCGATCGAGCGCATTGTCCAGGAAGAAGAAATCGGCCAGCAGCACTTCCTGGGTGCTGGTCTTCGTACCTTCTGTTTCGAATCGCAGGCTTCCAACACCGGTCACTTTCACCTGGCCAAGGTCCACGCCGTGATCGATGCGGCCGTCGGCACTGATCACGCAATCCTCCGTGGCAAGGCTCACCAGATCACCCGGCAGATCGCGCTTTCGGATCTTGTCCTTGTTGGAGATCATGTACTCCTTCTTCTCCTTGTCGTAATAGAGCAGTCCGCGCGCCTTGATCAACGGTTTGTCCGCCGGATCGTCGGTGCGGCTGAGGAATGTTCCGTAGGTGATGTATGGATCGACGGTGGAGAGGTACACGCCGGCGCCGATCAAGGCACCGGTCTCATCATAGAGCGTATCGGCCACCGGGATGAAAACCTCCATCGGGTCGATCTGTCCGCTGAAGGCCATCCAATTCCGCGCGAGGCCCTGGCAACCGTGCTGGATGCGCGTGTTACCGGTGAACGTGAGTTCCTTGGTGCTCGCGGTGAGATGCACCTCACCATGGAAATCGAAGGCTGGGCTCAACTGGAAATCCAGTTCCTCCGCGATTCGGCCATGCGCATACGTCTGGTAGGCTGAATCCACCGTGATGTTGTGCAGCGGGATCTTGAACTTGCGCTGGGTTTCATCCACGTAATCGTAATCGCCGGTGGCACTGTATTGCCGCTTGGCGGTGATGTTCACCTTCGCGTTGTAGATCTTGTGGAACTTGTTTACGAAGTTGGCCGTGATCACCGCGTTCTCCAGCGGATCCATCGCGGCGTTCTTCCTGATGCGCACCAGCGAACTGTCCGGGCTCACCAACGCATCGGCCACCTGTATGTAGATCACGTCCGACGCGGTGATCAGGTGCTTCTTCAGATCATAGCGCGCGCGCGGCGCCATGAAGCTGAGCGAATCCTGATCGGGATTGGTGCTGATGAAGTTCGATCCCGAAAGTTGAAGGTCCTCCGATCCGGCCGCAGCGGTGCGATCGCTCTCCAGTTCAATATCACCATCATCCATGTACCACTTGAAGCGGTCCATGTAACAGATATACTGGTTCACCGGGAATTCCACTTTCGTTTCCTGGCCATTGCTCACGAATTCACCGATCCGTTCATCCAGCTTCACCGTGGCCTTCACATTGTCCGTACTGAACGCGATGCTCGAGACATCACCTTCCGTGAGCCTGAAATCGGACGTGTCTGCATGCAACTGCATCGTTTCGAAACGGAAGAGCCTGGATGTGAGCGTGGCGTTATGGAAGTCGACCATTCCTGCGCCGGTCATACCCTTGGGCGTGAGTTCGGTATATCCGTTCATCAAGGCCTGGCCTTCATACATGTCCATGGCCGTGCGCAGTTTCTCGCTGTGGAGCAGATCACGCGCGGGTTCCAACCGCACATACAGATCGCCGCCGGTCACTTTCGGAACCTTCGATGGTGACGTTGAGGCAAGGTTGGTCAACGTATCCGCGCGGCCGATCGTACTGTCCGGAGTGAAGACAAGGCCTTTGGAAGAGAGCGTGGTGGTAAGGAATTGCATGTCACCATTGCCCTGCAGGCCGCGGCTGTTGAGCGTGATGGTATTGTTGAATTTCGCCTTCTTGCCATAAAGAGGCATTCCCGCCTCGCCGGTGGATCGTTCAAAACCAAGCGAATAATCGGTCTGTAGCCGGAGCGGTTCATGTATGTCTGGAAAGATCCCGGCCGAGACCAGCGTACCGTTGAAGAAGAGGCCTGCATTGGTGAAGTTGTCCAAGCTGTCGATCTGGAACGGATCGCTCTTGTAATAGAATTTCTCCCGATCGTAAACGCCGCGCTGGATCGTTCGCTTGTCGTAGAACACATAGCTCTCGCGCGTGCTGTTGAACTTCGGGTAGGCCGGAAAATCCTTCTGCTTCAAGCCGCTCTTGTTGGTGGCGTGATCGATCTCGAGCGTTCCGGAGACCTGCTCGAGCACGTTCTTCACTTTCACCAGCGTGGTCCGCCCTTCTTCGTTCTTATCGAAACTGTCCGCATGGAACGCCACTGAATCCACGTTGAGCAGATCGATCACGAACGTTTCGTAATGGAAGTAATAATCTTTTCCGTAGTACTGCAGTTTCCCTGCCTGGATGCTTCCGCCGAAACTGAAATCACGATCCTTTTTCACCACGATCGTCTTCTCGCTCGGGTAGATCTTCACGTCCTGCGAATCGCTCAACAGGATCCGCGAAACACCCTTCATGGTAAGATCGTTGTTGAGCAGATTGAGCGAAGCGTTCACACCATCATCGCTGTTGCTGTTCAACTGCAGTGCATCATAATCCTGCTTTCCGGCGCTGTTGAGAATGTGCTGTTTCAACCGCGGATTCACCTCCACCCATTCGTGCTCCGTATCATACACCAGGTAGCCTTTGTTCGCCATGTCGATCAACATGGTGATCACCTGTTCCTTCTGCATGCGGATGTGATTGGCGAAGTCCTGAGCGTAGAATCTGCCGTCGTTCTGCTTGCTGAAATCGTTGATGCGGATCAGCGGATGCGTGTTATCGATCCCCATCATGCCCATGTAGCGTTTTCCGCGGAAGTAGTTGAAGCTCTCGAAACTCGCCTGCGTCTGCGAACTGCCTGAAAGGTTGCCCATGTGCACCACCGGATCGCCCTGGATCCAGGTGAGCACTTCGAAGTACATGTCCAGCTGGTGGTACGAATTGTAGAACGGTGCTTTTGAAAGACCTTCCTCCTTCTTGATCACCGATAGCTGGCGCTTGTCCTTCTGGAAACGCAGGCTCACGTTGTGGTGGTAGATCGAATCCTTGTCCAGCTTCATGCGCACGTACACATCGTCGCTGGTGATCCGCTGCGGCTCGATGCTGAAGAGAAGACCGCTGCTGATGATGAACGGTTTCTTCTCGCGATAGAACGTGAGATACGCCGGCTCATCACGCGTTCCGTAACCCTGGAGCTTCGCGCCCTGCATGGTGAAACCGCCCTCGAAATCGATCTCGTTGGCGATGTTGCGGATCTTCATGCGCCGATCGTAGCTCTCGAATTGCGGATAGCTCGCGTTCTCCTTGGTCACGTTCGCCAGCACCTTGTCTGTCATTTCACCGAGAAGCGGTTTCTCGAAATACGGATCCTTGAAACGCACCGAATCGATCGAGATCTCCGAGCTCTTCAACCGGATCACGTAGGCATGGTCCCATTCCGCATAGGTTGAAGTTGGATCGAGGCCGGCACGTTCCCAGGTGAGTTTCCCTCCGGTGCCTTCCCACAGATCGCGGGTTGGATAGAAGATGCCGGACGTGTTGCGGATCACCGTGCTGTCGCCCTTTGAAGTGCAACGCAGATCGGCCTGCGGGAAGATCACTTTCGGGATCGAATCGAAGGCGAAGGTGAACTTCGAGGTACTGCTGCGCCAGTTCGTGCTCGCACTGGAGAAGAGCACATTGTCCTTGAAAAGCCCGGCGCATGTGGCGATGAACGATTGCACGGCCTGCTTCCGGCCGCTTTGCACGACCTTCTCCATGCTTTGCATCCATTGATCGAACTCGGCCTGACTTCTTCCGCTACGTGAGAACTCGATCACTGCGGTGAGGTAATCCTTGTAGAACGGGAACGGCTCGAAGCGCTTCTTCTGCATATAGTTCGCAACGTCCACGATCCGATCGCGCTGCTGCGAATTGTAATATCCGCCGTTCCAAACAGGTGTGAATTCAACCTCGATGAACTCGCGGCCTTCCTTCTTGCTGGCGCCGACCATCATCTCGGTGATCTCCTCCAGAAAGAGCACTGGATCCTTGCTGAAGGGTTTCTGCTGGGCCGTTGCAGATCCGTAAAGAAGAATGAACAGGAACGGCAGCGTGTTCCCGGCAAGTACTGGCAATTCGTATCTGATCATGGCTTTCTGCAACCCAACAACGCCCAATCGCCTTCGTTCATACGTTCGGCCAAGGTGAATCCGGCTTCACGGGCGCGCTGCGCGAGCATATGCCGGTCGGTGGGAACGAAGCCGCTGAGCAGAAGCCCACCGCCCGATCGAAGGGCAGCGAACATCAGTTCCATGGCCTCGAGCAATGTGTTGCGTTCGATGTTGGCCAAGATAGCGTCGAACATTTTACCGTGAAGCATCTGTGCGTCACCCTTTTCAACATCGATACGCGTACAGCCGTTCCGTAGGACATTTTCCCTTGCGTTGGTCACGGCCTGCATGTCGATATCGATCGCCAGGATCTGTTCAGCGCCGCGTTGTTCGGCCAGGATCGCAAGCACTGCCGTACCGCATCCCAGATCGCAAACGGCCTTCCCCTTCAGATCGAGCCCGAGCATCGCTTCCACCATCATTCGCGTGGTGGCGTGATGTCCGGTCCCGAAGGCCATTTGTGGCGTGATCACGATCTCATGCGCGAAGCCGGAAATGCTTTCGTGGAAATCCGCCCTGATCCTGACTTGATCACCGACATCCACCGGCTGGAAGCTGCTCTCCCACTCGG
>JAEYYE010000301.1 GCA_023430945.1 Bacteroidota bacterium | reverse complement strand
GACCAGAATGGTATAGCTCACAACTTGAACCCTCGTCTCGCGAGCCGCATGGACTCTTCAACGCTATGTGGTTTGGTCTCTCCGTTCAAGTGCTGCGTTCGCCGGCGTTCCAGTTCTGCCAGATCCTCCTCAGGAAGATCTTCCTCTATCTCCGGTACCTCCTTCTCGATCACAGTAGCCACGCGCTGCAGTGCGGCTTCGTCCCAAATGAGCATGAGCCGATGGATCAGATCCAGTTTTTTGTTCGCTATGTCCATGTTATCGGGATCGCTAGTAAAGTTAAGATCTCCTCTTGTTATTGTCATCGCTCCGCCCCAGCCTCAACCAACCGATCCTCTTTCTCCGTGCGCAACGCATAGCTGAAACCCTTCTCCACGCTCCACGCGCCGTAAGCACCATCCGCGCGGATCGCCAGGAAACCGACCTGCATGTCCTTCAGACCGGGATGTTTCTTCAGAATACGGCGAACCGCCTCCTGACATGCCTCTTCAGGAGATCGTCCCTGCCGCATGAGTTCCACTATGGTATGGCTGCCTGCGGTACGGATCACCAATTCTCCGACGCCGGTGGCACAAGCCGCGCCGGCATCGCCATCCACGAAAAGTCCGGCCCCAATGATCGGTGAATCCCCTACCCTCCCATGCACTTTCCAGGCCAGGCCGCTGGTGGTACACGAACCCGCAAGCCTTCCGTTCGCATCCATCGCGATCAGGCCGATCGTATCGTGATCATCGATGCTTCCTTGCTGCGTCTTGCGTTGCAGTTTTTCCTCCACGTTCATCTCCGGCTTGTACTCGCTCTTCTTCAGCCATTCCTGCCAGCGCTGCCGCACTTCGGGGATCTCCACATCTTTACGTATGAAGCCGTTCTCCAGCGCCCAGCGTTCGGCACCTGCACCTACGAGCATCACGTGCGGGGTGCGCTCCATCACCGCCCGCGCGATCTTGATCGGGTTCTCGAAACGCTGCACGAAGGCCACCGATCCGGCCCGGCCATCATGGTCCTGTATGCAGGCATCCAGCGTTACTTTTCCATCGCGATCGGGCAGGCCGCCGAGGCCCACGCTACGGTTGCTGAAGTCGCTCTCCACCACCGTCACGCCCTGCTCCACCGCATCAAGCACCGACCCACCGCCTTGCAGCACCTCCCACGCCTTCTTGTTCGCGGGCATGCCATGGCTCCACGTGCTCAGGATGATCAGGCCTTTGCCCGTACCGATCGGCAGATCGATCGCACGCGCGCCGCTGATAAGGAGTGCACCGGTGCCGGCAAGGCCGTTCTTGAGGAAGGTTCTTCGCGATGCCATGATCGTAATCTACAAGATCTCCATTGGATCGATATCGAATATCTGCAGCAACTTTGCGAGCATGATATTGGGTATCGATGTGGGTGGATCGAGCACCAAACTTGGCCTGGTAAGCGAAGGCGAAGTGATCTGCCGCGGCCGGATCGCCACCACAGGGCATCGTAACGAACACGCATTCGCCGATGCGATCGCTTCGGAGGCGAGGTCGATGTGTGAAGGAAGAGGGGCTCTTGTATCGATCGGGATCGGTGCACCGAACGGGAACCAGCATTCCGGGGCGATCGAAAAAGCCGCCAATCTTCCATGGAAAGGAACGGTGCCACTTGCGCAGATGCTGTCCGAACGTTTGGGCGTGGCATGTACGCTCGGCAACGATGCCAACGCGGCGGCGCTCGGCGAGTGGCGCTACGGGAGTGGACGCGGGCACACCGATCTTCTCGTCGCCACGCTCGGCACAGGACTCGGAAGCGGATTCATCATCGATGGAAAATTGTTGATCGGCCCCTTCGGCAATGCAGGTGAACTCGGCCATATGACCGTGGTGATCGATGGACGTGTATGTGGCTGCGGAAGACGCGGCTGCCTGGAGACCTATGTGAACATAAGCGGGATCCGGCAGACCTATGCAGAGCTTCTCGATCCGATCATGCGCGAGAAGAGCACGGTGCTTGCTGAAGAAGGTGTCCGGCCGATCGGTGATGCGGCCCGTGCAGGGGATCCACTGGCCATGAAGACCTTCGACATAACCGCACGCTGGCTTGCGATCGGCCTTGCGAACGCGATCGCCATCACCACTCCGCAACGGATCGTGCTTTTCGGGGGGATCACCCGCAACGGCGAATTGCTGATGGCACCGTTACGCCGCTATTTCGAGCCATCAATGATGCAGGTTTTCCGTGGAAGTGTGGACCTTTGCCTGAGCGAACTTCCTGAAGACGATGCAGGAATTCTCGGCGCAGCGGCGCTGACCTCGCTTTGATCTCATGGTAAAAAGAAACCCCGCCTGATCGGCGGGGCTTCTTCTATTCTTGAGGTCCTTTTATCGCTGGATCATCAAACGCTCGGTGATCACCTTCTCACCCACGGTGAAGTTGATGATGTAAAGTCCGCTCGATAATTCACCATCGAGTGCGATCACGGTGTTCATGTATCCATCCTGCGCCGGCAGTGTGCGCGACATGCTGCGTTTGCCGAACATATCGAACATATCCACGGTGATGGTGCTCACTCCTTCCTGAACGAGATCCAGCATGAGGTTCAGCTGATCGCCGTTGTTCGGGTTCGGCCACATGTTCAACCGTGCTTCGCCTTCGCCCATCGGTCCATCGGCGGTCATGGAGCTCAGGGTACCGTTGGCCTGCATGGCCTCAATGATGTTCAAGGTGCAAACTTCACCCCATGGGCACCACTGGCCGCCCTTGAAGGCGCGTACATCAACCTCGTATTGCTCACCTGCTTCGAGGATCGGGAGCGGGGCGCCCCACCAAAGCTGCACATGCCAGGTGTCGCTGGTGCGGATCACCTCGAAGTTCTCTGCCGGCTGCCGGAAACGGAACTGGTATTGGGTCGCACCGCTCACAGGCCTTGCGCTCGCATAGTGGCTTACACCGAAGCTGCGCGATTGGCCACAGCTCAGGTATTGGTTGCCTGGGATGTCCATGAGCTTGGTAGCGGGACATGCGGCCAGCACAGGATCGATCTTGAATTGGCAGGCCGGTCCCCATTCCTGGTTCACGCCGTTCACACGCGCACGGATGCGTACGTTCATCAGCACGTTCTCCGGGATGTGATATGCCGCCAGCCAGTTATTGATCCTCAGGTGTGCTGCGCGGGCCGGGCCGGTGCCATAGCCATGCGATGTGTTGTGCGCACGGAACCAGCGGAAGCTGTAGCTGCCGTTGGGGTCGAAGAACCAGAACTCATAACCTGTATTCGCATCCTGCTGGCTGTTCGGAGCTCCCTCGATCCACTCAGCGCTCACAGCCGGATCGAGGCTCGCTACGATGAACTCACCACTTACCCAATCAAGCTTGTCGCAGCTCGTGAAGATCGGGCGGTCGTCGCCGATCGGCAGGCAGAAACCTTGATCGTTCGCGATAGCGCTCACGTTGCCGGTGAGGAAATTATTGCTGTTATCAATGATCCGCTCGTTCTCCGGACTGGTGCGCAGAACGTATCCGCCGTTCGTTCCGGAGGCCATGCCATCACCTGCGCTGTCGTACACGCGCAGCAGATAGCAACCTTCGGGCAGGCAACAGGTCTCCGTCACAGTTGAATTATCCGGATATCCGGCTCCTTCGCACATCATATCCATGCTGCCCTGGCTAAGGATCTCCCAGCTCGTCTGGCTTCCATTGGCATCGGTCTGCAACTCCAGTGTAACGATCTCGGTGCAATCTCCAGTAGGAGTTCCAACGCACTCGCAATTCGCGTTCACCGTATCATTCTCGGTGGAAGCATCTTCATCGTCGCACGCGTCGCCG
>JAEYYE010000284.1 GCA_023430945.1 Bacteroidota bacterium | reverse complement strand
CGATCAGATCCAATGCTTTGCCCTTGTGCCAGTCGATCGCAGGTTTCAATTCAAGGAGCATCTTCCCCTTCCCTGCTTTCAATCGCTCATTCGCTTCCAACACCCCGGCCACCTTCTGCTCCACCGCCGGTCTCTGCTCTTCGTTCACCTTGCGGAAGTGCACCGCCATGGCGAATTTCTTCCGCTCGATCTCAACTCCAGGTATCGATGTGGCGAATTCCCGCATCTCGTTTTCCACCCGATCGAGGATCGGCAGGATCCTTCCAGCTTCTTCCAACTCATGCCGGTAAGCATTCGGCCCGATCACCTCAAAACCATGACTGCCGGCGTAATATGCTTCGGGAAGCCGCATGTGTTGTTGAATGAATGGAACATCGCGGCCACTGATGATCGCGACCGGGATCTTTCGCGCCAGGGCATGCACCAGATCGCGCATCCGATCGGAGATGATCGCTTCGTTGTAGTTGGTCACGATCGGCGTTAGTGTGCCATCATAATCGAGACAGAGGATGATCCGCTGCGGACGATCCCGATCGAAGATCTCATCCCATCGATCGAGCGCAGCGGGAAGTTTGCCGGCCATTCGTTGAAGATACTGCTGGGTATTTCCGGATCGCGATCAGCTCAACCCCGTGATCATGCCGTTCACATCGATGTCCATCGCTTCTGAAGCCGGCGTTTCCGGAAGGCCCGGCATGCGCATCATCTTCCCCAGGATCGGCACCACGAAACCTGCGCCGGCAGCGATCTCCATATCGTTCACATGGATGCCATGACCGGTGGGCGCGTTGCGCAGCGCCGGATCATCGCTGAATGAATACTGCGTCTTCGCGATGCACACGGGCAATCCGTCGAGGCCCAGTTTTTCGATCCGCTTGAGCGCAGAGAGTGCTTCGCTGCTGTAGCTCACTTCGTTGGCGCGGTAGATCGCACGCGCGATCTTCTCGATCTTGTCCTTCACCGGGATATCCAACGGATAAAGTGGCTTGAACTGTGAACGTCCTTCGCTGATCGTTTCCATCACAGCGTCGGCCAGCGCGGTCATTCCGTCCCCGCCTTTCGCAAAACCTTCCGCGAGCACGGCAACGGTATCGTGTTCCATGCAGAACGCTTTCACCAGGTCGATCTCTTCCTGCGTATCCGTGGGGAAATGGTTGATCGCCACCACGCATTTCACGCCGAACAGGGCCATGTTCTCGATGTGACGCCCGAGATTCGCCAATCCCTTGCGCACGCGATCGGAACTGGCCACGCCGATCTCCTTGATATCCGCGCCACCATGGTAACGCAGCGCGCGGATCGTGGCCACGATCACCGCAGCATGTGGTTCGAGCCCTGCCGCGCGGCACTTTATGTCGAAGAACTTTTCCGCACCGAGATCCGCGCCGAAACCAGCTTCGGTGATCACCACATCGGCGAGGCTGAGGCCCATCTTGGTGGCGAGCACGCTGTTCACGCCTTGCGCGATGTTGGCGAACGGCCCGCCATGCAGGATCGCCGGATTGCCTTCCAGCGTTTGCACCAGGTTGGGCTTGATCGCATCCTTCAGCAACAGCGCCATGGCACCTTGTGCGTTCAGGTCGCGCGCATAGATCGGTCTGCGATCGATGGTGTTGCCCACGTAGATGTTGCCCAACCTCTTCTTCAGGTCCTCGATGTCGTTGGCCAGGCACAGGATCGCCATCACCTCGCTGGCGGCCGTAATGTTGAAACCATCCTCACGCGGCATTCCATTGCCGGTACCGCCCAGCCCGATCACGATGTTGCGCAACGCACGATCGTTCATGTCGATCACCCGTTTCCAACTGATCGTGCGCGGATCGATCCCCAGACTGCGCGTGCGGCTCTGCAGATTGTTATCGATGAGCGCGGCCAGCAGGTTGTTCGCTTTTTCGATCGCGCTGAAGTCACCGGTGAAATGCAGGTTGATGTCCTCCATCGGAACCACCTGCGAGTAGCCGCCGCCGGCGGCGCCACCCTTCATGCCGAAGACCGGCCCGAGCGATGGCTCGCGCAGTACCACCATCGCCTTCCGGCCGATCTTGTTCATCCCTTCACAAAGGCCGATGCTCGTGGTGGTCTTTCCTTCACCGGCGGGCGTTGGTGAAAGCGCGGTGACCAGCACAAGTTTCGATCTCCTGATCTTCTTCTCATCTATCAGCGAAAGCGGAAGTTTCGCCTTGTGGCGGCCGAAGTATTCCAACTGTTCTTCTGCCACACCGATCCGCCCGGCGACTTTCGAGATGTGTTGCAGTGTTGCTTTTTGTGCTATCTCCAGATCCGATGGAAAGCCCATGATGTGAATGATCCGTTTGATCGGACCGGGACGAAGTTCGCCACCGATCGCCAACCGGCCATACCTGTTATACGGTTACGGGTGTTATGCTGAAGCCGGCAGCGCGGAGATGTTCCCAGAACCGGGGATATGATTTCTCCACCACCACTGGATCCAGGATGCGGATGCCACCGGTGAGAAGAGCCAACGGCGCAGCAGACATCGCCATGCGGTGATCGCCTTCCGGATCGATGATGACCGGATCGGGAATTCGAAGGTCGTTGATCGGCGAGATCAGAAAGAGCTGATCACTTTCCTGAATGCTTCCACCAAAAATGGAAAGCACTTTACCCGTGGCAGCGATCCGATCGGTCTCTTTCAACGGGAGCGTTCCCAATCCGGTGAACGACGCTTCCACGCCAAGCCCGGCACAACTCAAGGCCAGCGGCTGGAATAGATCCGGGCAATTCCTTAGATCGAATTTTGGCCGATCGATGGATCGCCTTTCGCGGGATCTCAGCACTGTTCCCGTCCCCATTACATCCGTGCTCACCCAATTCCTCCAAAATTCCGCAGCTTCCGCATCACCCTGCAGGCCGTCATCGAAAAGGCCGGGAAGTTCGATCCTCGCATGCCCGGAAAAAGCTGCGATCTCATACCAGAATGAAGCAGCGCTACGATCAAGCGGAACGGAATATCGATCCATTGAATACGTGCCTGGCCTCACACCGATCCGATCTTCGCGCAGATCCACCACGGCCCCGGACCGCTCCATCATGCTGCAGGTCATGCGTACGTATGGTTCGCTGTTGCGTTCACCTTTCCACAGGATCTCGATCCCTTCTTCCGTGTACGGCGCGACCAGCAACAGTGCGCTGACGAACTGGCTGCTCCGGGGCGAGATCATCGTGACCTTCCCTCCTTTCAACCGTTTTCCTTTCACCAGAAATCCTTCCGCGGCGTGCACCACTTCTCCGCCGATCGCGCGCAACGCATTCACCAGATCATCGTGTGGTCTTTCAAGCAACCTCGGAATGCCGGTGATCACATGTTCAGATCCCTCCTGAATGGCAGCCCATGCGAGCAGGAATCGCAACGTGGTGCCACCAGCGCCGCAATCCATCAACCGTGGCCGCTCACGCAACAACCGATCGAGCCGCACCGTGTCATCGGCATCGCTCAAACCGTGAAGTGCATTTCGTGATCCGCAAAGTGAAGCGATGATGAGTGCGCGGTTGCTGATACTTTTTGATGCGGGCAGACCGATGCTCACATCGATCGGGCGATCGGGCGGCCGCACCAGGATCTGTTCCCGATCCGGTCGCATCAATGTTCGAGACTTTCAACCTTGCCGCCCATCTGCACCAGGATCCGGTAATGTTCCAACGCTTCCTGGATCTGCGCCGCGGTGATGTGTATGTCCACCTGGCCGGATCCGATCCCGGTGAGCAGCGTAAGGCGGTATTGTTCTTCCGTTGATTTCTTGTCGTTGCGCATGATCTCCAGTATCCGGTGATGGCTGCTCGCATCGATCGGATAAGGTCTGTACAAGGAGAAGAGGAAGGCCAGGATCGCTTCATACGCGCCGCGATCGAGAAGGCCGAGCCGCCAGCTGAGCCAGCTTTCGCAGATCATTCCCACCGCGATCGCTTCACCATGCAAAAGCCCGTGATCGGTCTCCCACGAATGTGCCTCGATCCCATGCCCGATCGTATGGCCGAAATTGAGAAGCTTGCGTTCCCCCTTCTCATGCGGATCCTGTTCCACGATCGCGGATTTGATCGCTGCGGATCTTATGATCAATCGTTCCAATGCGGCCAGATCATGGAGCTGTGCATAACGGATCGCATCCCAATGTTCGCGATCGGCGATCAGCCCATGCTTGATCATTTCAGCCACGCCGTTGAGCAGTTCCCGTTTTCCAAGCGTGCGCAGGAACGGCACATGCACATATACGGCCAGCGGATCATGGAACACCCCAACGATGTTCTTGATGCCACTGAGATCGATCGCCGTTTTTCCACCGATCGCAGCATCCACCATCCCCATGAGCGAAGTGGGCACATTGATCGTGCGGATGCCGCGTTTGTACGTTCCTGCAACGAATCCGCCCAGATCGCTCACCACACCACCGCCAAGGTTGATCAGCACGGCATGGCGATCGGCGGCCTGGCCGGCCAATTCCTTCCAGAGTTCCTGCGCGCATTGGATGCTCTTCGATCGCTCACCTGCCGGAACGGAAAGGATCTCGGCCGATCGCAGGGGCGTTACCCGCCCCAGAAGTTCGGGAAGGCAATGGTGCAGGGTATTCTCATCGCCGAGAACGAAGGATCTCACGGTGGGACCCAGGGCAGCCAGATCGGAGGCGAGCCGTTGCAGCGATCCACTCCCGGCCACCACTTGGTGTCGCCCGGCATCGATCAGCGTAGCATCCTGTAGCACTTCTCCCATTCTTACTTTTGGCCGCCCGCAGCCGGTGCCAAAGGAACAAAGGAACCGGCAATAACACACCAGCCCAGGAATGAGCGTTCAGCCGGAGTTGACGCCCGATCTTACCGATACGCGCATCGCGTTCGCCGATCGGAGCGACAAGGAATTGAAGGAGGCGGAATTCCTCTTCAGCATGATCGGCAACCCGTTGCTTTCAGCCGCCGGACAGAAGATCTCCCTGTTCGCATTATCGATCGGGCTGCCCATCACCGGCCTGGTGAAACGCACGATCTTCAAGCAATTCTGTGGGGGTGAAACGATCGATGAGGCCTTGCGCACGGCGGAACGGCTGGCGAAAAGCCACATCGGAACGATCCTCGATTTCAGTGCAGAAGGGCAGGATGATGAAGCTTCGCTCAATGCCACCGCCGCGGAGATCCTGCGCACGATCGATGTGGCGGGAACGAGGAAGGAGATCCCCTTCTGCGTGTTCAAACCCACCGGCATAAGCAGGCATGATCTGCTCGGGAAAGTGAGCCAGGGCACAGCCCTGGGCGCCGCGGAAGAGAAGGAATGGAACGCTGTGCAGCAACGATTCGACCGGTTGTGCAAGGCCGCGCACGATGCCGGCATCCCCATTCTGATCGATGCGGAGGAAAGCTGGATACAGCAGGCCGTGGACGATCTGGTGGAACGGATGATGCAGCGCTACAACCGCCAGAGGCCGATCGTTTTCAACACGATCCAATTCTACCGCCACGACCGGGTCGCTTTCCTGAACGAAAGTCTTCGGAAGGCTCAGGCCGCCGGATATCATTTGGGAATAAAGCTCGTGCGGGGTGCCTACATGGAGAAGGAAAGGGAAAGAGCGAAGGAGAAGGGTTATCCTTCACCGATCCATCCCGATAAGCCCAGTGTGGACATGGCTTACGACGAAGGGTTGCGGATCTGCGTCGAGAACATCGATCGCATGGCGATCGTTTCAGGCACGCACAATGAAGGAAGTTCGATGCTCCTTACGGAATTGATCAGGGAAAATGGTCTTCGGCGGAACGACGAGCGGATCTGGTTCTCACAGCTGCTCGGCATGAGCGACAACATCAGTTACAATCTTTCCAACGCGGGTTACAATGTGGTGAAATATGTGCCTTACGGTCCGGTGAAGAAGGTGCTTCCGTACCTGATCCGCCGCGCGGCGGAGAACACGAGCGTTGCCGGCCAGACCGGCCGGGAACTGCGCATGATCAAAGCCGAGCGGTTGCGGCGCGGCGTCACGGCTCAATGACCTGGATCACGCGGAACAGCTTCTTCGGCCGGGGCTGGATCGACCGATGGCTGGCCTGAATCCCAGTAGCTGTTGATCAGCGCAGCCACGATCGTCATCACCACCAGCATTCCCAGGATCACATACCATATCCTGCGTGCAGCGAACATGTCCGTGCGCCGGGTTTCCGTGGGCATTCCGGCCGGAGCGGTATCGCGTTGTTCGGAAGGATCTCTGCTTAGTTGTGCCATGTGAACGTTACGAACCATTCACGTTCCGCAGGCTGCATTCCGGTTCGCAGTTCGCGCTGCTGTTGAAGAAGCTGCGATCCACGATCGCTCCAGTGCGATTTCATGATCGTGGAGAGTAATCTACGATCGGGGCTATTGTGCACGCACTTCGTGCAGCGACCAGAGCGTGGCGGTGGTGTCCCGATCCAGATCGCGCAACACGGCCACCACCAGATCGGCATTCCGCCCTTTCAATTCCAGGTTCACCCGGTAATAGATCGAATCTTCCGTTCGTTTCGAATTGGCCAGGTCGATCGAAGCGTTCGGCATCGCCAACCGCAGATCGCTCAATTCCGCCGGCCAGGCCTCCAATTGGGCTTTTGCTTCAGCTCGTGAATCGATCAATGTGAAGGCCAGCCTCTGCTTGATCCGGTTCTCGGGCAACCAACCTCCGGAAGCCAGTCTTTCACCATAGAAAAAGTACGCCAGCCCACCACCGATGAGTACACCAAGCGCGTAAAGCATGATCCTCCGCTTAAGGCTCATGCATGTGCGGGATCAAAATGCTGCGAGCAGGATATCAAGGTCCTTGTAGGGAAGCTTGAATGCTTCGCCGAGGATCGGGCTGGTGACCGTGCCGTTGTAGAGGTACACGCCGTGGCGGATCCCGAGGTTCGTCTTGATCAGCTCTTCGAAACCGCCGACATCGCCCATGCTCAGGAGCATCGGCCCGAAGATGTTGCTGAGCGCCGTGCTGGCCGTACGCGGAACGCGGCTCGCGATGTTGGGCACGCAGTAATGGAGCACGCCATAACGTTTGTATACCGGATCGGTGTGCGTGGTTACTTCACTTGTCTCGAAGCAGCCACCGCGATCGATGCTCACGTCCACGATCACGCTGCCGTTCTTCATCTCTTTCACCATCTCCTCGGTCACCACCATCGGCGTACGGCCATGTTCAGGCCGCAGGGCACCGATCGCCACATCTGCGTTCCGCAAGGCTTTGCGCAGCTCCTGCGGCTGGATCACCGAAGTCCATACGCGTTGGCCAAGATCGTTCTGCAAACGGCGCAAGCGGTAGATGCTCTTATCGAAAACGCGGACGCTCGCACCAAGGCCGAGCGCAGCCCGCGTGGCGAATTCACCGACAGTTCCAGCACCGATGATCACCACTTCCGCAGGAGCGACACCGCTGATGCCACCGAGCATCAATCCCTGGCCGCCTTTATCGGCGCTCAGGTATTCGCTGGCCACCTGGATGCATGTGTTGCCGGCGATCTCGCCCATCGCACGGATGATCGGATAGATCCCTTCGCGATCCTTGATGAAATCCCACGCCACGGCGGTCATCCGCTTCTCCAT
>JAEYYE010000282.1 GCA_023430945.1 Bacteroidota bacterium | reverse complement strand
CATCCTCGTCCACACCGAAACTTGTAAAATAGGGAGATGGGTACGGGCTTCGGCGGGCTCAGTCTGACACGCTTTTGTGCGATTCCGGGTCAGAGCCCGGAATGACACCTCGTCCACGCAGAAACCTGTAAAAAGGGGATTGGGTACGGACTTCGGCGGGCTCAGTCTGACACGTGCAGGGCTTCGGTGGGCTCAGCCTGACATGTGCATGTCCCGGAATGACAACCTACTTTCTCAGCGCCAGCATGCGCGCCACGTATTTCCCCAGCACATCGAATTCCAGGTTCACGCGGGCGCCGATGCGCAGGGCGCCGAACGTGGTGTGATCGAACGTGTAGGGAATGATCGCCACGGAGAAACGATCCTCATCCAGATCCGCGATGGTAAGGCTTACGCCGTTGATACAGATGCTTCCTTTTTGAACGAGCATCTCCTTCTCTTCCGGCAAGCCGAACGTGAAGCGCCAACTGCCTTTTTCATCCTTGATCCCGATCAGATCGGTAACTGTATCCACGTGCCCTTGTACCATATGGCCATCCAACCGATCGCCGATCTTGAGGCAACGCTCCAGGTTGATCGGATCGCCGGGCTTCAGATCGCCCAGGTTCGTTCGATCCAGGGTTTCCTTCACTGCGGTAACGCGATACGATCCGCCTTCGATCGCGATCACTGTAAGGCATACGCCATTGTGCGCAATGCTTTGATCGATCTTCAATTCAGGCGTGAACGAAGCCTTGATCAGCAGATCACGGTTGGTGCCGTGATCCTCGATCGCGATCACTTCCCCTACTTCCTCTACGATCCCGGTGAACATCAATCCAGTTGCGCAGGAACCCCGCTCCCAGCGATGTGAACATAACCTTGCAACACGACAGGCTCAGGTCCTTCCAGGCGGTGGAAGATCACGGTGCACACGTAATAATAGACGCCATCGGGCACGCGACCGGCCGTTTCCAGCAGCGTACCGCCCCAATCGATATCCGGATCGGTGGTCTTGAAAACGACCTGTCCCCAGCGGTTGAAGATCTCGATGTCGATCTCCTTTACACCGCGGTACGGGAACGGACCGAACAGATCATTGTTGCGATCACCGTTCGGTGTGAAGATGTTCGGCAATTCGTATTCCGGACAATTATCACCGCAGACCATCTCGCTGAACGCGCTTTCATTGCCCACCGAATCGATCGCGGTCACTGAATAACATCCGGCCACGGAAGCGCCATCGGTATGTGTGAAGATCGTGTCGGAGATCACATCGATCGTAGCGATCAACTCCATTTCACCGTTCAGTTCCGGAGTGAAGTAGATGTTGTAGCTGAACGTGTCATCGGTACCTTCACATGCATTGTTCGGGTTCGTCCAGGTGAGCGTGTTCAGTGGTCTTTCGCAATCGTTATCGATCGAAACGATCGGCACGCAAGGCGGCGTCAGATCCACCGGAACTCCGCATACTTCCTGGCTGTAATTGATCAGCGGTGAAACGATCGTGGTATCGCTGTACTCGCCGTAGCTGATCACGTAGTAGCAATATTCCTGGCCGTTCACCAGACCGGTATCCACGAAACTTTCCGTTGTGCTCGTGCCGACAAGCGTCCAGACATCGGGCGCAGTTTCGCGATAGACCTCGTATTCGTAATTGATCCACGGCGTATTGTGCTCCCAACTGATCGTGACCTGTTCGTCATTTGGATCGGCGGAGATGAAGACCGATGAGGCCACGTTGCTCGACCCGATCGTATCCGTGCCGTTCGCGCCAAGCAACACCACGCGATAGACATGCGCTTCCTGTTCGGTGTTCAGGAACGTATCGATGAACTGTGTATCAGGATGTGCGATGAACGGATGTGTTGAGCTTTCCCAGATCAGCTGATCGGCATTGTTGAATCCGGTTCCGCGGTAAAGCAGGAATTTGTACGGCCCAGGCCGGAGCAATGTATCCAGATCGTAAGCATTGCTCCAGCGAATCGTATCGACCCCTTCACTCGGATCGGTCACTTCCACGCTCACATTCGTGATCACCGGAACCTGCCGATCGAGCATCGAACAGAACTCGATCGAAGCATAGCTCTCCGCGCCATCGGCGAAAACGGCGATCACCATGTAACAGTATTCGTTCCCGAACACAAGGTCATTCTCATCGATGAACGAAGTATTACCAACCCCATTCACTTCCGCAAGGAATGAATAGCCGGTGTAGCCCGGCACACCGGTCTCACAATGATCCGGATCGAAGCCGTAGAAACCACTCCTCCGGTAGATGTGGTAACCGATCGCATTACTACAAACGCTCTGCTCCCACGAAAGTTCGATCTGGCTCCCAACCGCGGTCGCCACCGGGTTCTGCGGCGCAGGTGCCACCACCGTGATGTTCATGGTGCTGTAATTCTGCAGCGCCACTGGTTCGCCGTTGTCGAGCGCACTGAAAACGACCTGGTACGGCTGGAGCCTTACATGGCTGCAGTTGGTGTTCCAATTGAAGATGCCATTCACCGGATTATTCGCCGTGGGACTGAGGAAGGTCGCTGGTGAATTGGGCATGATGAACGGCTGGCCGAGCGCGTTCAGCGTAACGTTCTGCGAGGTATTGGGATCGCTCGCCTGCACGGTGAAGTTCAGCAAGGTCCCCGCTTCCACACAGGTGTCGGGAATATCGGCTACGATGGGAGGTTGGTTGCTGCACGGCAGCACTGTGATCTGCATATCGCGCATCACCGATCCAACGTTCACCACCACGCCGAATTCATTCCTGCGCCATTCGCGCACGATGAAGGCGATGTTGTATTCACCGAGCTGGTTGGGTGCGTTCCAGGTGATCGTTCCGTTGAGCGGATCGATGCTGTAATTAGGGCCGGGGAACTGGTAACCGGGGATCGGTTCGCAATTGATGCCAAGGCAGATGGCCTGTTCGTAACTGAGGCTGTCACCATCCAGATCGTACGCCGCTGGATTGTGCACCCAGGTCTGGTTGAGGCACGCATCCTGGATCGGTGAATTGGCGAAGCGCGCCGAACAGTTGTTTCCTGTGGTGGGCAGGATCGACAATGTCGTTTGCACGCAGAACGATTGCGCGATGGAATTCGGCACATTGATCACCCCGCCGTTGCGATTCTGATCATCGAATTGAAGCGTGAAGGTGCCCGGCCCGGCGTAGGTGTGCGTAGCCACATACGTGTTCCTCCGTACATCCTGGGCGGGAAGATCCTCAATATTGGTCCTCGCGATCGTATCGATCGTACCGTCCCCCCAATCAAGCACAAGTTCAGGCCGATCGGCAGGGGCCGAGATCTTCGTGTGCGTGATGATCGTTACTTCATAAAGCAGCGAATTCGCGCCACCGATGTGGCACACGATGATCTCACCGGCGCGGTTGTGCGTGGCGGAGGCTATCTGCGCCGCGATCAGCGCGAACATGAAAAGGACCGGTCGCAGATTGAACATCGGCAGGAACACAAAGTTCGTCATTCCTACGCCGCAACGATGAACCTTCACCTTGAATTGCGGAAGTTTCTTGCAAGTCCAAGGATGGTCGCCGATCGGTCCCGTGGAACGCCCGGTTATCTTTGGCCGCATTCCACCGGAAATGATCGCCATTGCAAAAGCCTCGCGCCCTGCCGCCGCCCGTGATACGCTCGTTCTGATCGGCGATACCGCACAGTTGCGCGAACTGGACCTGGAGCGGAACGACAGGCAGTACATCACCGAGCAGCTGGATGGTGAAAATGACCTGGCGTTCTGCGACATCTCCGGCCGGATCGTGATCGTACATCGCACCGGCAACGGATCCGATCGGGCGGCGCAGCTGGAAAAAGCCCGGCGCGCTGGCAATTCCATGGCGATCAAGCTGAACGAAGCGAAGCGAAGCGAAGCGCAGTTGATCTCTCTTCAACCTGAAGCGGAATTGACGCTTGCTTTGGCCGAAGGCGTAACCCTGGGCAGCTACAGTTTCACGAAGTACAAGTCCGATCGGAAGAGCGCTTCCACCCTGGCGAAACTTTCCGTGGTCGCGAAGGAAGTGAACGCGAAGTCCCTGGAGGAACTTGCGGATATCTGTGAAGCAACACTTGTAGCGCGAGATCTCGTGAACGAACCGGCCTCATTCCTGAACGCCAAGCAACTTTCCGCCGAGATAAGGAACCTGAGCCGGAACTCCGGCTTCAAAGTGCAGGTGCTGGACAAGGCGAAGATCGAAGCACTGGGCATGGGCGGATTGCTCGCCGTGAACAAAGGCAGCCTCGATGAGCCCACCTTCAATGTCTTGGAATGGAAACCGCAGAACGCGGTGAACAAAAAGCCCCTGTTGCTGGTTGGCAAAGGCGTGGTGTACGATACCGGCGGATTGAGCCTGAAACCCACGCCGAACAGCATGGACCAGATGAAGTGTGACATGGCCGGTGCGGCAGCCGTGGCATGCGCGATCGGTCTGGCAGCGAAGCAGCAACTCCCGGTCCATGTGATCGGGTTGATCCCTGCCACGGACAACCGGCCTTCGGGCAACGCATACGCTCCGGGCGATGTGATCCGCATGCACAGCGGCCTCACTGTGGAAGTGATGAACACCGATGCGGAAGGACGCCTGATCCTGGCCGATGCGCTGAGCTACGGTGAGAAGTTCGATCCGGAATTGGTGATCACCATCGCAACGCTCACCGGCGCCGCGGCCCGCGCGATCGGACATTACGCCACAGTGGGCATGGGCACGGTGGATAAGGATCGGTTCGCGGAGCTTGAAGTTTGCGGATCGCAGGTGCACGAGCGCGTGGTGCGCTTCCCGTTCTGGGATGAATACGGCGAGGAGATCAAGAGCGATGTGGCGGATATAAAGAACCTGGGCAGCGATGCTGCGGGTGCGATCACCGCAGGGAAATTCCTGGCGCGTTTCACCACAAAGCCTTTCATTCACCTGGATATCGCCGGGCCGGCATTCCTCACCAAACGCGATTCCTACCGAACGAAGGGCGGCACTGGCGTTGGCGTACGGCTATTCTACGAATTCATGAAACGCAGGGCGAACAGGTCCTAGAATGATGGAGCGATCGGCGACAAGGGTCGGTATCAGTTGCGGCGACCTCAACGGGATCGGGCTCGAGGTGGTGCTTAAATGCTTCGAGGACAATCGGATGATCCAGGATATCACGCCCGTGCTCTACTGCTCTGCGAAAGCGGTGAGCATCCACCGGAAACAGCTCGGGCTGGAGGAATTCCAGTTCCACAAGATCACCGATGCCCGCGAAGCCATCCCGCGGAAATTCAACGTGATGGATCTGTGGGAGGAGGATATGCCGATCCAATTCGGGGAACGTTCCGGCCAGTTGGCGGCCTACGCGATCAAAAGCCTTGAATCGGCCGCGCTCGATCTGGCCAGCGGCAAGGTGGATGTGCTGGTGACAGCACCGATCGACAAGAACAGCATGCAGCAGGCCGGTTTCGCCTACCCGGGTCACACGGAATTCCTGCAACAGATGGCGGGCAGCGACAGCGAAGTGCTCATGCTGCTGATCGCCGATGATCTTCGCGTGGGAACGGTTACCGGCCATATCCCGCTCAAGGATGTATCCGGCGCCATCACCACCGATCGGATCGTACAGAAGGCCAGGCTCTTCAACCAAAGCCTCATGCGCGACCTGGCGATCGCAACACCGCGCATCGCGGTCCTGGGCCTCAACCCGCATGCTGGCGACAATGGTTCGCTCGGCAGTGAGGACAGGGAGCGCATAGCGCCTGCCGTGCGCCGCCTCAACGACGAAGGGATCCATGCCATGGGGCCTTACGCGGCGGATGGCTTCTTCGGAAATGGCAGCTACAAGCATTTCGATGGCGTGCTCGCGATGTACCACGATCAGGGACTTGCGCCGTTCAAGGCCCTCAGCTTCGGAAATGGCGTGAACTTCACCGCAGGGCTCCCGATCGTGAGAACAAGCCCCGATCACGGCACCGGCCTCGATATAGCCGGGCAGGGCATCGCTAATGAAGCATCGTTCCGCGCAGCGGTGTGGCTTGCCTGCGATATCCGCCGCAACCGGGAGATCCACAAGGAGATCACCGCAGATCCGCTGAAACCCCAATCCCGCGAAAAGGAGAAGAAGGGTTCCGATCGGAATTGATCGTGGCCGTGGTGCTGCCGATCGAAGGGAAATAAGTACATTTGCGATCCTTTCGTCGCCCGCCGGCCTGAAGCCGTGTGCTTTGGGATCTGGCGCGGAACGCAGGGAACGTTCACAATGGACGCGCTGCAGGAACATACCATACCGTTCATCGGGCTGAAGGATGGCGAGCACGAATTCCACTTCGAGCTGGACAAGGCCTTCTTCGATGCCACCGGCGAGGAGGACCTCGAAGGCGGCCATGTGGCGGTGTACGTGAAGCTGAACAAAAGCCCCAACCTCCTGGTGGCGAACATCCAGGAGGATGGTACCGTGGACCTTCGTTGCGCCCGTTGCAACGGGGCCCTGGCGTACCAGCTGCACTCCGATCAAAGGCAGATCTTCCGGCTGGCGGATGAAGAGCAGAGCGATGATGATGAACTCGTTGTGCTCGATCCGGCCGCACACAGCATCAATGTGACGCATTACATCTACGAGTGCCTGCGGCTCGCGTTGCCGATCCGGCCGGTGCACGGGCCGGGGGAGTGCGATCCCGATGTGATGCGTGTACTTTCCGGAGGCACCAGTGAACCGATCCACGCTCCCGACCCGCGTTGGGATGCCCTCAAGGACTTGAAGAATAAAAGGCCATAGGCCCGTAACGACGCTACCGTCATGCCAAATCCAAAACGTCGCCACTCGAAGACCCGCACCGCGAAGCGGCGTACACACCAGAAAGCCGGTGTGCCTACGATCACCACCGATCCAAACTCGGGCGAAACGCACATGCGCCATCGTGCCTACAAGGTGGGTGAAGACCTTTACTACAACGGGAAGGTCATTGTATCAGGCTCCGACGCGGCCGAGTAGGTCCCATCGCCCCAACCCTGCCGTCCCCCTATGAGGATCGGAGTGGATATCATGGGAAGCGACCATGGTCCCCTTGTACCCATACAAGGAGCCGTGCTCGCTTCGCGCGAATTGCCCGATAGCGTACAACTCGTACTTATCGGCGATGGCGCTTTGATCACCGATGCGCTTACCAACGAAGGTGCCGACATTTCGCGTTTCGAGATCGTGCCCAGCAGCGACGATATCTCGATGAGCGACAATCCCACGAAGGCGCTCCAGGCCAAACCCAACAGCAGCATCAGCCTCGGCTTCCACATGATGAAGTCCGGCGCGCTCGATGCGTTCGCCAGCACCGGCAATACCGGGGCGATGCTCGTGGGCAGCATCTTCAGCGTAAAACCGATCACCGGTGTGATCCGCCCGTGCATCCCCAGCATCGTACCCAAGGAGGATGGCAGCTACGGGATACTGCTGGATGTTGGCGCCAATGCCGATTGCAAACCCGATGTGCTTGAGCAGTTCGGCGTGCTGGGCGCGATGTTCGCCGAACATGTATTCCGCATTGAATCGCCGCGCGTGGGTCTATTGAACATCGGTGAAGAAGAGAAGAAAGGTGACATTCTGCGTCAGGCTACATACGGGTTGATGAAGGAAAGCACGAAGTACCGCTTCGTGGGCAACGTGGAAGGGCGTGATCTCTTCAACGGAAAGGCCGATGTGTTCGTTACCGATGGATTCACGGGAAATGTGGTATTGAAAGCGGTTGAAGCATTCCATGAATTGCTGAAGCGCCATGGTGTGAAGGAACCGTTCTTCGATCGCTTCGATTACGAGGCATATGGCGGACTTCCAGTACTTGGCGTGAATGGTAATGTGATCATCGGCCACGGGATCAGCAATGCGATCACGATCAAGAACATGATCCTTTTCACCCGCGACGTGATCAACAGCAAATTGAACGAACGCATCCGCGAAGCACTCGTATGACCAAGGTGAACGCTGCGATCACGGCCGTGCATGGTGCCGTGCCCGAATACCGGCTTACCAATCACGTGCTTGAAGGCATGGTGGAAACCAGCGACGCGTGGATCACCGAACGCACCGGGATCAAGGAACGGCGGGTACTTCGTGGCAAGGAACAAGGCCTCAGCGTGCTTGCGATCGAAGCGGTGAACGGCCTCCTGAAGAAACGCGGGATCGGGGCGGAGGAGATCGATATGATGATCGTGGCCACTGTAACGCCCGATCGCGTTTTCCCCGCCACGGCGAACATTGTTTGCGATGCGATCGGAGCGAAGAATGCCTGGGGCTTCGATCTGGGTGCGGCTTGCTCCGGATTCCTTTATGCGCTCGTCACCGGATCGCAGTTCGTCCAGACAGGTAAGTACAAAAAAGTGGTGGTCGTTGGCGGAGACAAGATGAGCTCGATCATCGATTACACCGATCGTTCCACATGCATCATCTTCGGCGATGGCTGCGGTGCCGTATTGCTCGAACCCACTGAAGCGGATGAAGGTGTGATGGATTCGATCCTCCGCAGCGATGGATCGGGTTGCCAGTATCTGCACCAGAAGGCCGGCGGATCGCTGAAGCCGGCTTCCTTACGCACCGTGGAGGCCGGTGAACATTTCGTGTACCAGGAAGGCAAGGCCGTGTTCAAGTTCGCCGTTACCAACATGGCCGATGTGAGCGCGGAGATCATGGAAAAGAACGATCTCACTCCGGCCGACATCGCGTGGCTCGTTCCACACCAGGCCAATAAGCGCATCATCGATGCCACCGCCAGCCGCATGGGCCTCGATGACAGCAAGGTGATGGTGAACATCGAGAAATACGGGAACACCACTTCCGGCACTATCCCGCTCTGCCTTTGGGAATGGGAATCCCGCCTGAAGAAAGGCGACAACCTGATCCTTTCCGCTTTTGGCGGCGGTTTCACCTGGGGAGCGATCTGGTTGAAATGGGCCTACGGCGGTTGAACGCTCCACTTTTCTACCTTCGTCCGGCCCGGCAGTAAACGCATCCATCAGAAATGAACTTAGCCCAGATCCAAGACCTGATCAAGTTCGTCGCCAAGAGCGGCGTGAGTGAAGTGGAGATCGAACAGAAGGATTTCAAGATCACGATCAAAACACCAGCCGGTAAGAAGGAATCGATCGAACATGTGATCGCTCAAGCACCAGCCGCACTTCCGCAAGCTGCACCTGCACCGGCCGCGCCAGCTCCTGCCCCCGCGCCTGCGCCAGCCGCACCGGCACCGGCGGCTTCCAACGAAACGAAATACATCACGATCAAATCACCGATGATCGGTACGTTCTACCGCGCATCAGGCCCGGGAAAACCTGTGTTCGTGAACGTTGGCGATGTGGTGAAGCCCGGCAAAACGATCTGCATCATCGAGGCGATGAAATTGTTCAACGAGATCGAGAGCGAGGTTTCGGGCAAGATCGTGAAAGTGCTGGTGGATGATGCGAAACCGGTGGAATACGATCAACCCCTGTTCCTGGTCGATCCATCGTAGTGCCATGCGCTGCGCTGACTGTTCTTCTTCGCGTTCACTTCAACTTATTCCATGTTCAAGAAGATCCTGATCGCCAATCGCGGTGAGATCGCGCTGCGCGTGATCCGTACCTGCCGTGAAATGGGAATACGAACGGTGGCCGTTTACAGCACCGCCGACAAGGAAAGCCTGCACGTGCGCTTCGCCGATGAGGCCGTTTGCATTGGCCCGCCGGTGAGCAAGGAAAGTTACCTCAACATGCCGCGGATCATCGCTGCGGCCGAGATCACCAATGCGGACGGGATCCATCCCGGTTATGGCTTCCTCAGCGAGAACGCGAAATTCAGCAAGCTGTGCCAGCAGCATGGCATCAAGTTCATCGGTGCATTGCCCGAGCAGATCGAAGCGATGGGCGACAAGGCCACCGCAAAGGCCACGATGATCGCGGCCGGCGTGCCCTGCGTGCCCGGTACCGAAGGCTTGATCTCCGATCTGAAAGTGGCCAAGGCCGCGGCGAAGGAGATCGGTTATCCGGTGATCCTGAAGGCCACGGCCGGCGGCGGCGGAAAAGGAATGCGCCTGGTGTGGAACGAGAAGGAATTCGAGGAGGCTTTTGAAAAGGCGAGCCAGGAAGCGGGCGCGGCCTT
The DNA here is from genome assembly GCA_023430945.1 of Bacteroidota bacterium. Taxonomy (GTDB): domain Bacteria; phylum Bacteroidota; class Bacteroidia; order Flavobacteriales_F; family PHOS-HE28; genus PHOS-HE28. The sequence continues at coordinate 3,200 of JAEYYE010000282.1, read as the reverse complement.
TGGCAACCCGGGCATGTACATGGAAAAGTACATACTCGAGCCACGGCACATCGAGATACAGATCGCGGGCGATCAATACGGTACGTTCTGCCATATGAGCGAGCGCGATTGTTCGATCCAGCGGCGTCACCAGAAATTGGTTGAGGAAACGCCAAGCCCGTTCATGACGAAAACGCTTCGCAAGAAGATGGGCGAAGCGGCGATCAAGGCGGCGGCGAGCGTGAACTACGAAGGTGTGGGAACGGTGGAATTCCTTGTCGATAAGGACAAGAATTTCTACTTCATGGAAATGAACACCCGGATCCAGGTGGAACACACGATCACCGAGGAAGTGATCGATTACGACCTGATCCGTGAACAGATAAAGATCGCGGCCGGCATTCCGATCAGCGGATTGAACTACGAGCCAACCCGCCATTCGATCCAATGCCGGATCAATGCCGAGGATCCGTTCAACGGCTTCCGCCCGAATCCTGGAAAGATCACCAGCTACCATAGCCCCGGTGGGCACGGCGTGCGCGTGGATACGCACGTGTACGCTGGATACACCATTCCGCCGAACTACGACAGCATGATCGGTAAACTGATCGTGAGCGCGCAAACGCGGGAAGAGGCGATCAGCAAGATGGAACGTGCGCTGAATGAATATGTGATCGAAGGGATCCACACCACCATCCCCTTCCACCTGCAGTTGTTCCAGAACGAAAAGTTCCGGAAAGGTGATTACACCACGAAGTTCCTGGAGGATTTCGATCTGCAAAAAGCCTGATCGCCGCACTTTTCCGATCGAGTAACTTCGCCTGCATGCGGCGGTTGCTCATACTTGCCGGACTTGTGCTGCTGATCGCTGGGCTGCTCTGGCCGTGGCTGGAACGCAGCGGTTGGTGGCGCTGGATCGGCCGGCTTCCCGGCGATATCCGGATCGAACGCGAAGGATCGTTCTTCTTCTTCCCGATCACCACGATGATCCTGATCTCGATCATTGTGAGCCTGGTGTTGTGGTTGTTGCGGCGGTAAATTCTTTCGGATCGCCGTTCTATATTTCGTACATGAGACCGCAGAATTCGTTTCTATCCATCCTTCTATTGCAATTGGTGTTCAGTTGCAATTGGTCCTTTACATATGCGCAGGATACGCTACAGATAAAAGGTCTTTATCTGGGAGTTGGCGTTGGCCAGGATGTAGGCGGCCTACCCGGCGCGCGGCTCACATATTGGGTCACACCGCATTTCTCAGGTTTCATCGGCGGGGGTTGGGCCCTGGTGGGTGGGGGCTATAACGGCGGCTTGGAAGTACGTTTTGCTTCAAGGAGCAGGACCAGTTTCTTCATGACCGGGATGTACGGATACAATGGTGCGATCCGTGTGAAAGGGAAGGAAAAGCTCAACGGCATCTATTTCGGACCGACCGCAGGGATCGGATTGATGTTGCGCCAGCGTTATCTGACCAATTACTGGCGGTTCTCCTTCAATATTCCGTTCCGTTCACAGGAAATGCTGGATCATTGGCAGGAGATCAAGGACCGGCCTGAGATCGATATCCGCAGCGATCTGCTGCCTTTCACAGTAGGTCTGGGATACCATTTCGGGATCTGATCTGTACTCCGATCATGGATCGAGGCCAACGATCTTTCCATCCTTTTCAACCCAGATCTTGGTGCCATGCATTTTCGCGATCCGGCGGGCTTCCTTGGCAGCACGCTTCATGGCACGGGTGATCTTCGCGAAGTGATCGTCATGGTCTACCTTCTGTTCCACGTTGCTCATGGGTGCTTTTGAATCAATGACGGATGATCTCCAGGATTATGCCATGGACTTCACGCACTGGCCCGCTCGCCCTTGATCGACTTGGCCTCGCCCAACATCTCCTTCACTGCCGCGATCAACGCCTTGTCATCGTAACCACATTCAGCGTAGAGCTCCTGTTGCGTTCCGTGTTCGATCCAGCGATCGGGGATGCCAAGGCGTTTCACATGTGCGGTGTAACCGTGATCGCCCATGAATTCAAGAACTGCGCTGCCCATGCCACCCATGATCGCGTGGTCTTCGATCGTGATCACGTGCTTGAACTTGCCGAAGACCTCGTGCAACAACAGCTCATCGATCGGCTTCACAAAACGCATGTCATAATGTGCGATGCTGAAGCCTTCCGCTTCGAGGACATCGATCCCTTTTGATGCGATGTTGCCGATATGACCGATCGATAGAACGGCGATGTCATTGCCCGATCGGAGCTTGCGGCCGGTTCCGATCTTGATCTCCTTGAATGGCGTTTTCCACTGCGTCATCACACCTTCGCCGCGCGGATAACGAATGCTGAAAGGCCCTTGATCCGGAAGTTGTGCAGTGTACATCAGGTCGCGCAATTCCTCTTCGTTCATCGGCGCGCTCACGATCATGTTGGGGATGCATCGGAAATAGGCCAGATCGAAGTTCCCATGATGTGTGGGGCCATCCGCCCCTGCAAGCCCGCCGCGATCCAGGCAGAAAACCACGTTCAATTTCTGCAGCGCCACATCGTGTACGACTTGATCGTACGCGCGTTGCATGAACGAACTGTAGATGTTGCAGAAAGGCACCATTCCCTGCGTCGCCATCCCGGCGCTGAAAGTCACTGCGTGCTGCTCGGCGATCCCCACATCGAAGGCGCGATCAGGCATCGCCTTCATCATGATGTTCAACGAACAACCCGTGGGCATTGCCGGCGTTACGCCAACGATCTTCGGATTTTTCTCGGCCAGTTCTACGATCGTGTGACCGAAAACATCCTGGTATTTCGGTGGCTGCGGACTTTGTGGTACCACTTTGATGATCTCGCCGGTATCCTTGTTGAACAGGCCTGGCGCATGCCACACGGTCGCACTTCCGGCTTCCGCAGGCGCGTAGCCTTTTCCCTTCACCGTAACGGTGTGCAGGATCTTCGGACCGGGAATATCCTTCAAGTCCTTCAGCACTTTCACCAGGTGATCCACATCGTGGCCATCCACCGGGCCGAAATAGCGGAAGTTGAGGCTCTCGAAAAGATTGCTCTGTTTCAGCAAGGCGCTCTTCACAGCGTTCTCCACTTTCTGTGCGATCGCCTGCGCGTTCGGCCCGAATTTGCTGATCTTGCCAAGCAGTTTCCAAACCTCGTCCTTCACTTTGTTGTACGTGTGCGAAGTCGCGATGTCGGTGAGGTATTCCTTCAACGCGCCCACGTTC
>JAEYYE010000265.1 GCA_023430945.1 Bacteroidota bacterium | reverse complement strand
GTCCTCATCCCAGCCGTTCCAATACTTCTCGAAGATCAAACTGTCATGTTGGATCACGAGGAACCCGACGCTGAACAGATCGGTCAGTTTTCTTTCATCCGCTTCCTTCAATTGAAGTTCGCCATAGCGCGATCCCTTCGGCCACGGCTGCGGATCGGTAGCGGCGATCGTTGCGAACGGAAAGAAGTTAAGATCATCGATCTCGGGCGAGCTGCGGCCGATCAGGTAGGTGTAGCGCACGCCGCGCACCAGGTGCTCATTGCCGGTGATGTATGAAAGCACGATCAATATCCCGATCAGCAGGATCAGGCCGAGCAGGAATTTCAGGATCGCACGCATGCTTCAATCGTTGAACGAAGTAAATGCGCGATCGTTACGATCTGAAGTCTGCTTTCACGATGGATGAACAACTTGTTGTGCGCCGATCAACCGGCCATCTCCACGTCGAACAGATCCGCCAGTTCGAGCTTCAGCCTTTTCTTCACTTCATCCATGTCCAGCAGGCCGCCAAGCTCCTTTGCCATGCAGGTGACGCCTTTGTCCGCGATCCCACAAGGCACGATGTTCTCGAAATAGGAAAGATCGGTGTTCACGTTGAACGCGAAGCCATGCATCGTTACCCAACGGCTCGCGCGAATGCCGAATGCACAGATCTTTCTTGCCTTGATCGGGTCTTCCGGATCGAGCCAGACGCCGGTCAAACCTTCGATCCGTCCCGCTTTGATCTGGTAGGCTTCCAGCGTACCGATCACCGCTTCCTCCAATGTGCGCAGAAAACGGTGGATGTCGGTGAAATGATGATCGAGATCGAAGATCGGGTAACCCACGATCTGCCCTGGTCCATGGTAGGTTATGTCGCCGCCGCGATCGATCGGGAAGAATTGCACGCCCTTCTGCTTCAGCCCCTCTTCATTGAGCAATAGGTGTTGCTGTTTCCCGCTCTTGCCAAGGGTGTAGACATGCGGATGCTCGCAGAAGAGAAGATGATCCTCGGTAGGGACCTGTTGATCTTGCGGCAGGGATCGGTTCGCGATCTTCCGATCGATGGTCTTCTTGAAAAGATCCTTCTGCAGATCCCACGCTTGTGAATAGTCGATCAGGCCGAGGTCCTGGAAATGCACTTTACGCATGGAGAGACGCAAAGTTCGGGAATGAACACCGCAAAGACGCTAAGAACGCAGAGCTGTTTACGCTTCCGGCAGACCGAGAACGATCCTTTTCACACCATCCCTGAGACGGGGTACGTTGAAGTTGATCAGCAGGCCAAGTTTGTTGTTCACCAATTTCAGGTATGTAAGCACTTGCGCGAGATGAACATCATGCAAAGCGTCGACCGCCTTCACCTCAACAACGACCTTATGATCAACCTAGATATCCAAGCGAAATCCTAGATCCATCCGTTGACCCTTGTAATTGACAGGCAGGGGATGTTGTACCCTGATATTCAATCCTGCTTCGATCAATTCAAACGCGAGGCAATGCTGGTAAATGCTTTCAAGCAGCCCAGGTCCGAGTTCGCGATGGACTTCAATTGCGCGGCCAATAATGAGATGCGATAGCTCATTCTCGGTCATCGTCCCTTTGCGCCCTGCGCGCCTTTGCGGTTCCTTGCTTTAGTTCACCTTTCGGTCATCGTCCCTTTGCGGTCTTTGCGCCTTTGCGGTCCTTGCTCTACTTCACCTCCGCCAGCTTCCCCTTCAGCATGTTGATCACTTCGATCTCCGTCGGGTCCACTTCCTTGGCTTCGGCCCAATAGAGGCTGATCCAATCGCCGAGGTTGATCAGGTACAATTGACGCGCGAACGCCGTATCGCCCTTGCTCCAGATCTCGTGGATGTGCGGTGTGTATTTCTGGAAGATCCCCTTGTTGATCTCCATGCGCATCTGCGTGCGTTCATGATCCTCTTTGTGGCGGAAGATCACCACGGCGATATCATCCTTTCCACCGGCCCACCCCACCAGTTCGTTGTGGTTCATCTCGGGGATCGCGTGGTGCCAGCACAGCTCCTTGCTGTTCTCGTTCACCTGCTGCCGGAAGCGGATCGAAACAGCTTCGGTATTCGCTTCACTGTAGATCACCAGCCGCTTTCCAACGAGCTGATCGGTGATCTCCTTCGCTGCTTTCTTGATCGCCGCTTTTTCATCCTCCAACATGGATGCTGCGGTCTTCACCGCGCCTTCGAATCCATCGCCGATGATGCCGAAATGATGAAGCACGAAGAATTGTTGAACAAGTGAATAGGCAAGCATGGTGCGCGGCGGATTTCCACCGGGGATCACGATGTGATCGAGACCTTTGCTCTTCGCCGTCTCCAGCATGGCTCCGCCGCTTGTGATCACAACTACTCGCGCACCTTTTCCCAGCGCCTGGTCCATCGCGGCGATCGTTTCCTCGGTGTTTCCGCTGTAACTGCAGGCGATCACCAGGCTCTTGTGGTTTACATACCCGGGCAGATAATAATTGTTATATGTCTCGATCGGGCATTTCGCCTCTTTGTGCACGAGTTGCGCGGCGATCTTTCCGCCGATGCCGCTTCCGCCAAGGCCGGTCACGACCACATTGGAATAAGGTCCGCCGGGAGCCTTCAGTTGTGCCTTGCGCCCGATCTCGAGCGCTTCCTTCAATTGCCGTGGAAAAGATTCGATAAGTTGTTTCATTACTTGAAAGTGTGGGGGAGCAAAATTAGGGCGGTGATGGAGGGAAAGGAAAGCGGCACGGCCGATCGGCCGAAAGTATCTTCGCCACTCTTTTCAAGGATCGTACATGTCCACCCATCTTTCCGATCAGGAAGTAGTCCGCCGCGAGGCATTGCAGAAATTACGCGATCTGGGGATCGAACCTTTTCCGGCTGAAGGATACAAGGTGACCTCCAGCGCGAAGGAGATCAAGGAGACCTGGACCGATCCGCCGCCGCATCCCGAAGGGCTTTCCGACTCACCCGAGACGGACAAAGCGCCTACGCCGACCGTAGCGATCGCCGGTCGCATCATGAGCATCCGGTTGATGGGCAAGGCGAGCTTTGCGGTGTTACGCGATCACACCGGGGATATACAGATCTATATCGCACGGGATGAGATCGCGCCGGGTGATGACAAGTCGATGTACGATCAGGTGTGGAAACATCTGCTCCACCTCGGCGATCATATCGGCGTGGAAGGTTTCGTGTTCAAGACCCGCATGGGCGAGATCACGCTTCATGTGAAGAAGCTCACCGTTCTCTCGAAATCACTGCGGCCGTTGCCGGTGGTGAAGACCGATGAAGAAGGGAAAGTACACGATGCGTTCACCGATCCGGAATTGCGCTATCGCATGCGTTACGTGGACCTGATCGTGAATCCGCAGGTGAAGGAGACCTTCCTGAAACGTACGCGCATCTTCGATGCGATGCGGCAGGAATTCCAGAAGGCCGGATACATCGAAGTGGATACGCCGGTGCTGCAGGCGATCCCGGGTGGCGCGGCGGCGCGGCCATTCATCACACATCACAATGCGCTCGATGTTCCGTATTACCTGCGGATCGCGAACGAACTCTATTTGAAAAGATTGATCGTCGGTGGATTCGATGGCGTGTTCGAGTTCAGCCGGAATTTCCGCAACGAAGGCATGGACCGCACGCACAATCCGGAATTCACCGTGATGGAATTGTACGTGGCGTACAAGGATTACAAGTGGATGATGGATTTCATCGAAGGCGTGTTCACTTCAGTAGCGATCGCTGCTAACGGATCGCCGATCGCGAAATTCCAGGGGCACGAGATCGGTTTCAAGGCCCCGTTCAAACAGATCAGCATGATCGGCGCGATCAAGGGGAAGACGGGTGTCGATGTGATGGAAATGGATGAGCGCGAACTCGGAGAACTCTGCTTGAAGCACCAGATCCCGATCACCGCAGCGATGGGCAAGGGCAAGCTGATCGATGAGCTGTTCAGTGAACTGGTGCAGCCTGAATTGATCCAGCCGACCTTCGTGATCGATTTCCCCACCGAGATGAGCCCGCTCTGCAAGAAGCATCGGGAAGATCCACGGCTGACCGAAAGGTTCGAGCTTTTCATCGCTGGTTTCGAAGTGGCGAACGCATACAGTGAACTGAACGATCCGATCGATCAACGGGAACGTTTCGAGGAACAGTTGAAGTTGCAGGAACGCGGCGATGATGAAGCGATGTTCATCGATCAGGATTTCCTGCGAGCCTTGGAATACGGCATGCCGCCCACATCGGGGATCGGCATCGGGATGGATCGGTTGGTGATGCTGCTCACGGATAATCCGGCGATCCAGGAAGTGCTGCTCTTTCCGCAGATGCGGCCAGAGAAATTCGAGCAATGATCAACGATCGTACTTTCCGAAGTCGATCGTTCGCGGTCGCTTGAAAAAGCGGGTCAGGTCCACACCGAAATACCGGAGTGCTGCGAGAAGCACCATCATCGCGGTGGCCTCGTCGAGGTTCCCGATGAAGGGAAGATTGTCCGGCAACAATTCGAAGATCCCGAGCGTCGGGTTGAGCAGATAAATCAATGCGACGATACCGGCGACGGCGACGAGCACACTTTTCATACGGTGAAGTTCGCTCACTGACCGATCAAGGACAACTGTGGAGCTTGGTATCTTCGCCGCACGATGAACGCGTACCGATCCGCTCCGTTGCTGTACCTTCTGTTGCCGGCCATGATCTTCGCGCAAGAGCCCGATACGCTGGCTTTGCAAAAGATGCAGGCGGACGTGAAGTATCTCTCGAGCGCAGAACTGGAAGGTCGGGAAGCGGGTACCGAAGGCGAAAAACTCGCGGCCGATCACATCGCTGCAGCGTTCAACTCCATCGGTGCGAAAGCTGCAGGAACGGATGGAAGTTATTTGCAACCGTTCACGTTCAATGCGCAACCGGTCGTTCGGTCCGGCACCGATCTGCAACTGGCCCGGAAGAAATTGAAGCTCGGCGAGGACTTCCATCCGGTATCATCATCGGGTTCAGGGATCGCGCGCGGAAAGATCCTGCGGATCGGTTACGGGATCCAAGCGCCGGACCTGCAGCACGACGATCTGAAGGACGTGGATCTGAAAGGAAGGGTCGCCGTGATCTCGATCAGTTCACCCGATGGTATCCATCCGCACAGCAAATTCCTGGCGCACCATGATCTTCGATCCAGGGCGGAAAATGCGGCATCCGCCGGAGCGATCGGTGTGATCTTCTTCAACGATGATCCGGCAGCGCCGACACCGTCCGATCGGCTTTCAGCGCAAGGGCTGCCGCTTTCCGTTCCAGTCGTTTTCCTTAAGGGTGAAGCCCATCACGATCTGCTCGTGGACGGGAATCCTTGCGTGTTGAACGTGGATATCCTCCGTGAACAACGCACGGCCTACAATGTTGCAGCGCTGATCGATGGTCCGGGGGAGAAGGTGGTGGTGGTAGGCGCGCATTACGACCATCTTGGCTGGGGCGATGATGGCTCGCTGCACCGCGGCGAAAAAGCGATCCACCATGGTGCGGATGACAATGCAAGCGGTGTGGCGGTGATGCTGCAGCTGGCCCGTGATCTTCAAGCTTCGTCGGTGAAGGCCAACGATCATCTTTTCATCGCCTTCAGCGGCGAAGAGAAAGGATTGTATGGATCGAACCATTGGACCAAGGATCCTACCGTACCGATCGAAAAATTGAACTACATGATCAACATGGATATGGTGGGCCGGTTGGATAGTGCCGGCAACCTCGGGATCAATGGAGTTGGCACATCGCCTTCGTGGAGCGTGATCGACAGCATCACAGCCGGTGATCTGAACGTGAAGACCACCACGAGCGGCATCGGCCCGAGCGATCATACGAGCTTCTACTTGAAGGAAGTGCCTGCGATCCATTATTTCACCGGTACGCATCCCGACTATCACAAGCCTAGTGACACCGAGGAGAAGATCAACTACCACGGCATGCTCCGCGTACGCGCGCATATCCTCGCACTGATGGATGCACTCGATGATCGTGGCGAACTTCAGTTCACCAAGACCGAGGACGCGAACACGGAGGCGGTGCCGCGTTTCAAGGTCACGCTCGGTGTGGTGCCCGATTACATGTTCGATGGCAAAGGAATGCGGATCGATGGCATTTCCGATGGAAAGCCGGCTTCAGTCGCCGGGTTGAAAGCCGGAGATGTGGTGGTGCGGTTGGGCCAGACCGATGTAAGTGACATGATGACCTACATGAAAGCGCTGAGCATGTTCGAGAAGGGTAGTACGACAACGATCGTCGTTGAGCGTGGCGGAGAACGGATCGAGAAGCAGATCACCTTCCAATGAACAGGATAGCAGTGATCGGCGGTGGAAGCTGGGGTACCGCTCTTGTGAAATTACTGTCGAGCAATTCCGATCATGTCGGTTGGTGGATCCGCCGGAAGGGAACGATCGAGCACATCAGGAAGTACGGCCACAATCCGGATTACATCAGTGCTGCGCAATTCGATGTGGAACGGCTGGCGATCGATGATGATATCCATCGCGTGGTGCGCGGGAACAATGTCCTGGTGATCGCTGTTCCCAGCGCTTTTCTCAAAGCGACGATCGACCTTCTCGATCCATCGGAACTTGCCGGGAAGAAGATCTTCAGTGCTGTGAAGGGGATCATTCCCGAGTCGAACCAGATCGTGGGTGAATTCCTCTTCCAACATTGTGGTGTGGAACCGGAGGATTTCGGTGTGATCTGCGGGCCATGCCACGCGGAGGAGGTCGCGATGGAACGCCTGAGCTACCTCACGATCGCAAGCCAGGACCAGACAGCCGCGGCTTTCATGGGCAGGGCGCTCAACGGCCGCTTCATGAAGACCACCTTGAGCGATGACATCTACGGTACTGAGTACGCAGCGATCCTGAAGAACGTGATCGCAGTCGCGGCTGGGATCAGCGTGGGACTTGGTTACGGCGACAACTTCCGTGCGGTGCTCGTGAGCCGTGCGATCCAGGAGATCGATCGGTTCGTGGAGGCTGTGCATCCGATCGACCGTGATATCAATGAACCGGCGTATCTCGGCGATCTGCTGGTGACTGCCTATTCCACGTTCAGCCGCAACCGCGAGTTCGGCAACATGATCGGAAAAGGATACAGTGTTCGCGCTGCACAATTGGAGATGAACATGGTGGCCGAAGGTTACTATGCGGTGAAGTGCGTGCATGAGATCAACAAGGAATTGAAGGTCGACATGCCGATCAGTGAAGCGACATACCGCATGCTCTATGAACGAATGGCTCCGGCGATGGAGATGCGTTTATTGAGCGATCGACTGGCGTGATGCCATCTCACTTCAATGGCAAGCGCCGCAATCGGGCCATGGACGTTGTCATGATCACCAAGGCTCCTGACGTCAAGTCGATCTCGAAATTTTTCAAAATTCGGATCATTGGCCCGGCAATATGCGTAGGAGCGGTATTCTTTTCCCGTACGATGATCACACTGGGTGCCTGATCCTTCGACATGAATAAAAGGTCACCAAAATCAAGGTCATGTGTGATCATGGTCCGGCCATTCACAGCAGCCCATTCCATGATCGACGCATCATCCGCGGCCGGATCGCCGACCTCGCTCCAGTGGACCGTATCGTAACCAGATCGTGCAAGATCTCTCACGAGATCGGGCGGAAGACACATGTCCACCACCAATTTCATGCACGTTCGATAGGAATATCCTGGTCGTTAAGAAGCTTTGTAGCGTAATCGAGAGCGGCCGTGATGTCCTCGTCCTGAAGGTATGGATACAATCGGATGATATCTTCCCGGCTATGTTTGGCAGCAAGAAGTCCCATGATGGTGCCCACAGTGATCCGCATACCACGAATACAGGGACGGCCACCCATTTTTCCGGGTTCAATGGTGATCCGCGGAGCGACTTCCATGATCCAAAGATAATCCGTCACACGCTGATCTTATCACTCCTCACCCCATGCCACTCCTTCGCTTCCATTGGGATTTTTTCGGGCCGGATGCAAGGCAGACGGCGGAACATTTCCTTGAGAAGATCGATGCGTTCTGTGATCGGGAAGGCATACGTGATTACAAACATTGGGTACGCGTGCAACAGCTCCGATCCATCGCGATCCTGGAATGCGACGAGAAGCATCTGGTGATCGTTCGTGATAAACTTCGGCCGAAACGGGGTGAACGCGTGATCGAGGAATGATCATGCCCCGAGGATGAAGTCCTCGCCTTCCGCAAGCCCGATCGAATTGAAATAAGCCGCGATCCGGTCGCCGGTGCCGCGTTGCGAAATGAAGGAAACGATGAAGGCTTCGCCCTTCGGTGGAAGCTGATCGTGGGCGATGAAACGATGACAAGGGATCTCGCGAAAGCGAACATCGGTGAACGTGTGAATGCGAATGCCTTCATTCTCCAACAAAGCCGCCCGTTCACGGCACATCGTGCTTGTTCCAGCGATGATCATGGGTCTATCCTTCAGGTTCTGCTCCAGCCATTTCGCAAGCCATTTCACCTTCGTCCTGTAGAAACTGTGAACGCTGTAGTTCGGATGGTTGCGGCTAAGCCGATCGATGTGATCGTTCCAGACCAGCAGTTCTTCCGGGATCTTCGCGAAGCGTACACCGGCATCCATCCAGCGCAGCCACAATTCGTGATCCTCGGGAAGGGGCTCGGTGGAATAGATCCCGTGTTGTTCGATCAATTCCCGTCGGAACATCACCGTGGGATGGGCGAGGGGCGCATCGATGAAGCGTTTGTTGAAATGTTCTTCCGGTGAAATGATGTTGTTCTGCCATTGAACGAACCATTGCATCCCACTGTTCTTCTTCACAGTTGATCGGAATTCCGTTCGTGTTCCCAACACGCCGATCGCTGGATCCCGATCCATGAAGGCGACCTGCTTTTCGATCCGTTCGGGTAATGCAATGTCATCGGCATCCATGCGGGCGATCAGTTCGCCTTTGGCATGGAGCAGACCGGTGTTCAATGCGAATGCGATCCCTGTTCGTGGCTCTTCGATCGATCGGATGCGAGGGTCGCTTTCCATCCATTCCTCCGTGATCGATCTGCTTTCATCTGTTGAAGCATTGTCGATCAGGAGCAATTCCAGATCGGTGAAAGTTTGGCACATGATGCTTTCGATCGCTGCGCCGATCGTGGAGGCCGCATTGTGATATGGCAGCAATACCGAAACTCGCGGCGTTCCCATACGATCGCGAAACTATCGATCGAACTGCGACCTGACTTAGCTTGCGGCACTTTAAACGCAGCATGCAATTCACAGCGCAACAGATCGCAGAACTTCTCGGCGGCACGATCGAAGGCGACGGCAACGTGACGATCACCAGACTTTCGAAGATCGAAGAAGGCGGGCCTGGCTCACTATCATTTCTTGCGAATCCTGCGTACACGCAATACATCTATGGCACCACCGCTTCATTGGTGATCGTAAACAGGGATTTCGTTCCCACCGCGCCGATCTCAGCTACGCTGTTACGCGTCGATAGTGCGGAAAAGGCATTCGCGAAATTGCTCGGGATCTACAATACGCTGAAGAACGACAGGAAGGGGATATCGCCCAAAGCGGTGATCGGTGAAGGAACTGTCATTGGTGATGGTGTCTACATCGGAGCACTTGCATTCGTGGGCGACAATGTGCGGATCGGAAGGAACGTGAAGATCCATCCGCATAGTTTCATTGGTGATAATGTTTCGATCGGTGACGACACCACCATTTTCGCGGGCGTGAAGATCTACGCGGATTGTGTGATCGGAGCGCGTTGCATCATCCATGGCGGCACCGTGATCGGAAGCGATGGTTTCCGTTTTGCTACCGGCCCCGGTGGTGGTGAGAAGATCCCGCAGATCGGCAATGTGGTGATCGAGGATGATGTCGAGATCGGTGCGAATTGCGCGATCGACCGTGCGACGTTGGGAAGTACGATCCTGCGCAAAGGAGTGAAATTCGACAACCTGATCCACATCGCGCACAACGTGGAGATCGGCGAGAACACGTATATCGCAGCGGCCAATGTGATCGCAGGTTCAACCAAGATCGGACGGAATTGCATGTTCAGCGGCCAGGTGGGCATCGTCGGGCATTTGAAGATCGCCGACAATACGATCCTTGCGGCCGGCAGTGGCGTGAGCAAAAGCATCACCAATCCTGGTGAAGCCTACATGGGTGGCCCGGCATTCGAGATCTCGAAATACAGGAAAGCGTACGTTCACTTCCGCAATCTGGATGAGATCGTGGAAAGACTGAAGAAGCTTGAAACTTCGATCGGAAAGGAACGCGGATCGGAGTGATCACCCCATCCGCTTCGCCACTTCCGCCCAGTTCACCACGTTCCACCAATTGTTGATGTACTCGTCGCGCTTGTTCTGGTATTTGAGGTAATAAGCGTGTTCCCAAACATCGAGGCCCAGCAAAGGCTTCCCGCGGAATTCGCTCACGTCCATCAATGGATTGTCCTGGTTCGGCGTGGAGCCGATCTCGAGCTTTCCATTGCGATCCACCAGCCAGGCCCAGCCGCTGCCAAATCTGCCTTTCGCGGCATTGGCGAACTCCTCCTTGAACTTTTCAAGGGAACCGAATCCAGCATTGATCGCATCGAGCACTTTTCCTTCCGGCTTCGCCGAGCCGGTGGGGGCCATTACCTGCCAGAAGAAATTGTGGTTCCACGTTCCGCCGCCGTTGTTGCGGGCTGTTTCGCTCAATTTACCGATCCCGGAGAAGAACTCTTCCGCCGTGGAAGCATCGATCTTCTCTTCATCGATCGCCGCTTTCAACTTGCTTTCGTAACCCGCGTGATGCTTGGTGTAGTGCAACTCCATCGTACGCGCGTCGATATGCGGTTCCAATGCATCATATGAATAGGGAAGTTCGATCCGTGAAAGTGCAAATGCGGCAGCGGGCACCGATCCAGTGGATGTAGTGTCCGCATCGTTTCCCGTGGTTTCCGTGGCCGTAGTAGTCTCCGCGCAAGAACTGGCCTGTAGCACGAGCGGCCCGAGGAAGAACGTTCCGAACGCAGCCTTCACTGAACTTGAAAGGAATTTTTTTCGATCGATGGGATCCATGATATGATGGGATGAAGCGTGAAGATAAGGTCGATCCGGAACGATCGCCAGAGTCTATTGGAAGCTTACCAGAAGCTGGCCTTTTTCAACGGCCTTTCCTTGTTCCGCAGGAACGGCGCTCACCACGGCATCGGCGGGCGCCTTGATGACGTTCTCCATTTTCATCGCTTCCAGCACCAGCAGGGCATCGCCCTTCTTCACCGTGTCCCCCGCCTTTACGATCACATTGATCACAAGACCGGGCATCGGCGCCTTTATCTCGCTCACTTTCGCTGTAGCGC
>JAEYYE010000254.1 GCA_023430945.1 Bacteroidota bacterium | reverse complement strand
ATACTGATCAAACGAATCTCTTCAGGATGGTTTCCACCTGCTTCACATAGTTCCCGCCAAAGAGGTTCACGTGTACCAGAAGCGGATACAGGTTGCAAAGATCAACGCGCTCCTGCCAGCCTTTTTCCAACGGGTATTCGCGGTCGTACGCTTCGATCACCTTTGGATCGAAACCGCCGAAGAGCTGCATCATCGCCAGATCCATTTCGCGGTGCCCGTAATACACCGCCGGATCGAAGATCCAGATCCTTCCATCGGTACCGGCGAGATGGTTGCCGCTCCAGAGATCGCCATGCAACAGCGCAGGTTCCTCCTTTGGGAAAAGCTCTTCAAGTCTTGGGTACAGCCGCTCGAAACGGAAGGCGATCCCTGCTTCCACCCGGCGGTTGTCGCGCGCCATCTTCACCAGCGGTTCCAGTCTCTGATGGATCATGAAAGGCACCCACTCCTCATGCGGATCGTTGCGCTGCACAAGGGTCCCGATGTAGTTCGATCGATCGAGACCGGATCTGTCGGCGGTGTTGCGGTGAAGCCTGGCCAGCCCGATCCCGAATCCCGTATGATCGGCCTTTACGGTCGTTGAACTTTCGATCCATTCCAGGAGAAGCCAGGAGGTATCATGATCCTCACCATGCCCGATCACTTCCGGGACCGCCACAGTTCCCGTGGATCGTAATCGGTGCAACCCATCTGCTTCAGCCTCGAACATGGAAGGATGGCGATCGGCGCTGTTCGTCTTCAGGAAAAAGCGGCCTTCATTCGTATCGATGCGCCATGCATCGTTGATGCTTCCACCGCCGACACCGGTGCTCTGCTCCACTTCGACATGCACGCCGAGGTGATCGGAAAGCTTCTGGCCGATCTGCTCGGCCAATGATCCTGGGATGGGCATGCCTGCGAATTACCTGCTTGAAAGTAGGAAGGCGGCCAATGCCGCCTTCCTGTGGAGAATACCGGAGTCGAACCGGTGACCTCTTGCATGCCATGCAAGCGCTCTAGCCAGCTGAGCTAATTCCCCGAACTTTTTCCCGCAACGCCCTGCGGGGCTGCAAATCTAAAGAAAGATGGATCGGTGCATAAGAATGTTCAAAACCGATCCCGTCTTCGATCGGCCATGGAAATGCACCGATGGACTTTTGCGGCACCGTTCGTTGATCTTTTTGGAAGGAGAGGAGGGGGCCGGTTTTCGGAAACACTTTACACACCGCCAGGTTCTCGTCTCGCAGGTTGGTAGGGCAAGGCCTTCTCCTCCCTTTCGATCATCTCTTCGTTCCTTTCAGCAGATCATAGGTCGCCTCCTGTGCACGAATCGGTGATCCGTCAACATCGGCCTTCAAGTACGCATTCGTCTGGTCCTGGTCTATCCTTCTGGCCTTTACGCGATCGTTCCATTGCAGCTCCACGATGTGCAGGATCTGTTCCTTCAGGCGGTGATCGGTGATCGGGAATGCCACTTCCACGCGGTGGTCCAGGTTGCGTTCCATAAGATCGGCAGAGGCCAGGTGCACGGTCGGTGATCCACCGTTGTGGAAGATATAGATGCGTGCATGTTCAAGGTAGCGATCGATGATGCTGATCACTTCAATGTTCGCGCTCATTCCCTTCACACCCGGTATAAGGCAGCAGATGCCGCGCACGATCAGCCTCACCTTCACGCCGGCACGGCTGGCATCGTAAAGCTTCCCGATGATCGCCCGGTCCTCAACACTGTTCACCTTGATGGTGATCCCCGAACTTTTTCCGTTGAACGCCGCGGTGATCTCATTGTCGATCATCCGTTCAAGCCAGCTGCGCAGGGTAAGCGGTGCCATCAGCGATCGGTCCAGTGCAGGCCGTTGGCTTCGATCACGGAGGTAACCAAATATCCCGGCAACTTCTTCACACAAGCTCCGATCGGCGGTGAGAAGTGCCAGGTCGGAATAGATCCGCGACGTTTTTTCGTTGAAATTGCCCGTGCCGAGGTAGGCGTACCGCACGAGTTTGCCACGCTCCCTCCGATCGATGAGGCAGAGCTTGCAGTGCACCTTCAGGTTCTCGTAGCTGTAGATCACATGGGCTCCGGCATCTTCCAATGCTTCACCCCAGAACAGATTGGAGCGCTCATCGAAACGGGCCTGCACTTCCACGAAAACGGTAACGTCCTTTCCGTTGTGCAATGCATCCACCAAGGCCGCACAGATCGCCGATCCTTCCGCCACGCGGTATAGTGTGATCGAGATCCGTTCCACCGCAGGATCTGCCGCCGCTTGCCGCAGCAACCTTATCACTGCCGAAAAATCATGATAAGGAAAGTGCAGCAACAGATCCTGCTTTTTCATCACAGAAAGGATCTGCGCTTTGTCCGGCAACGCCGGATGCTGTAATGGCGGCCTACCTGGATCGCGCAATTCCTCGTGTCCGTTCACCGGCAATTGCATCAGATCGCTGAAATTGTGGTAGCGGCCGCCGGGCACCAATTCCTGTTTCTTCAGGCCGAGTAGATCGCGCAGGGTGCGAAGCACTTTCTTCGGCATGCGCTGTTCGTACAACAAGCGGGAAGGAAGTCCGGTATGCCTTTTCTTCAGGCTTTTCTTCACCTTTTCCTTCACGTTGCCGGTGAATTCCTCGTCGAGGTAGAGTTCCGCATCACGCGTAAGCTTGATCGAATGGCAACCACCGATGCGATGCCCTTTGAATAGCGATCGAAGTCCGATCCGCATCGCATCGTCGATGAAAAGGATATCGGTGCGATCGGAAGGTGATGGAAGAAGAATGAAACGGCCCAACTCAGCGCTCGGAATGTTCACGAGGATCGATCGTTCGCGGGCGGAAGATTTCGCCGCCGATCGGATGTTGCAGATGAAATATAGTTTGCGATCCTCGATGAAAGGCGCGTTTCCCGGGCGGGCCACCGCCGTGGTGATCAATGGCTGGATCTTTTCCTTGAAGAATTTCCTGACGAATTTGCGTTGTTCCTTGTTGAGCCTGTGGTTGTTCAGCAGCCTGATGCCGTTCTCTTCCAACGCGGGCAACAAGGTCTCGCGATAAAGCTTCCCGAAACCTCTCTGCTGTTGGAGCGCCTTCTCGTTGATCTTCTCCACCAATTTCGCCGGTGTGATCCCAAGCGCAGTGCGGTACGATCGGCCGAGTTTGATCAGGCTGTGCA
>JAEYYE010000222.1 GCA_023430945.1 Bacteroidota bacterium | reverse complement strand
GCTTGAAGGCTACCCAGTTGGTCTTGCCGTTCAGCACTTTTTCATCGGCATCCGATTCGCTGAGGTAATCGCGATCATCGTTGAAATACTTGAAGTAGATCCCGCATTTCTGGAGTTCCGCCGGGCGGTATTTCTCGTTGGAAAGACCGAGCATGTCCCAGTGGAAGAACAGGTTCTTGGGATCGAGCTCCTGCACCAGCCCCACGATCTCGGTACGCACGTCCATGAAATAGCTGTCCTCTTCGAGCGTGTAGGTGATCTGTATGTAGCGGCCCGGATTGCCGGTGTTCGCTTTCATGCGCACGGCATTGCGCCCGATCGGTTCCGGTTGGAAATACAGATCGCGTGTACTGATGTCCTGGTTGCCGAGGAAGAACCGGAATTCGTATCGGTTGCTGTCCGGATCGGCCAGCAGCAATGGTTCGCCGTGGTACGATCGGTAGCTCTTCAGGTTCATCACCTTCGGAATTGCTCCGCGGGTGCTGAAGGTGATGTGCAACCTGTCGTTCTCGATCACCACATCCTTCTCTTCACCTTGTGCAGCGCCGGCAAGCACACCGAACCGGCGTTCCATCTCCAGGTCGCGAAGGCTATCCGCGGAGATCCGAAGCGTATCGTTGAGCGTATCGGGCCGTATCGCGATCGGCGCGATCTCCCGATCGCGTTCCAGCTTCTGCTCATTCTCCAGGGCGCGGCGTTCCGTTTCCGCTTGCGCAAGGCTGTCGTTCACGAATTGCTGCCTTGCGCGCTCTTCGGCGGTAGGCATCGTGTACCAGGTGTATCCGGCGAGGATCGCGGCGATAAGGACGAAACCGATGATGGAATTACGATCCATGGATTGCCCGTACGAAGATCAGGGGGGTGAACATTGAGGGCCGCAAAGATAGAAGCGGCCGAAGAACGATCGGCCCGGTTCAGGCCTTTGCCCGTTTCACCTGTTGTTCCTCAGGCACATGCTCAAGGGCCGCCTGCACAAAACCGATGAAGAGCGGATGCGGGCGCAGCACCGTGCTGCGGTATTCAGGATGGAATTGAACGCCCACGAACCAAGGATGATCGGGAAGCTCCACGATCTCCACCAGCTTCGTTCCCGGATTGACGCCGGTGGCGCGCATTCCTGCGGCTTCGTATCGCTTCAGATAGGCGTTGTTGAATTCGTAACGGTGGCGATGCCGTTCGCTGATCTTCTTGTTCCCGTAGATCTCCAGCACGCGGCTTCCATCCATCAGTTCGCAATCGTAGGCGCCAAGACGCATCGTGCCGCCTTTGTCGGAGATCGATCGTTGATCCGCCATCATCGCGATCACACCATCGGGGGTGTTCGGATCCATCTCGGTGCTGTTCGCATTCTTCAACCCGAGCACGTTGCGGGCGAATTCGATCACGGCGCATTGCATGCCCAGGCAGATCCCGAAGAACGGGATCCCATTCTCACGCGCGTACCGGATCGCATCGAGCTTGCCTTCCATGCCACGATGCCCGAAGCCGGGCGCCACCAGCACTCCGCTCAATCCGTTCAGGTATTTCGAGACGTTTGAAGGTTCGAGCTTCTCGCTATGGATCCACCGGACGTTCACGCGTGTTTCATTTTCGGCACCGGCATGATCGAGCGCTTCCTTGATGCTCTTGTACGCATCTTTCAACTCCACATACTTTCCGACCAGCCCGATGGTCACCTCGTTCTTCGGCTCTTTGTAGCGGCGCAGGAAGTCGTTCCATTGCGCTAGATCGGCGGAAGGGTAGGAGGTGATGCCGAGCTTGCGCAGCACTACTTCATCAAGACCTTCGTCCTTCATCATCAACGGAACGTCGTAGATCGTATCGGCATCGCGGCTTTCGATCACCGCCTGCGGTTCCACGTTGCAGAACAGCGCGATCTTCTCCTTCATGCCGCGGCCCATGGGATGCTCGGTGCGGCACACGAGCACGTCGGGCTGCACGCCGAGGCTCAACAATTCCTTCACGCTGTGCTGCGTGGGCTTTGTCTTCAATTCGCCCGTGGTGCCCAGGTAAGGCAGCAGCGTCAGGTGGATCGCCAGGCAGTCACGGCCTTTCTGCCATTTCAATTGGCGGATCGCCTCAACGTACGGAAGGCTTTCAATGTCGCCGACGGTGCCGCCCACTTCAGTGATCACGAAATCGTAGATGCCCTTGCGGCCGAGCGCCTGAATGTGCGACTTGATCTCGTCGGTGATATGCGGGATCACCTGCACGGTCTTTCCAAGGAATTCGCCGCGGCGTTCCTTGCTGATCACGTTCTGGTATATCCGCCCGGTGGTGACGTTGTTGGCCTGGCTCGTGGGCACATCCAGGAAACGCTCGTAATGGCCAAGGTCCAGATCGGTCTCGGCACCATCTTCCGTCACGAAACACTCGCCGTGCTCGTATGGATTGAGCGTGCCTGGATCCACATTGATGTAGGGATCGAGCTTCTGGATGGTAACGCTGAAGCCGCGTGCTTGAAGCAATTTCCCCAGACTGGCGCTGATGATCCCTTTGCCGAGTGAAGAGGTGACCCCGCCCGTTACGAATATGTACTTAGTGGAGCCCGTCATCACATGTGGACCGGCCTTCGATGGGAAGGGTGATCACGGGGTGTAAAGGTAGCAGAAATGGCGAGATCGGTCCCATCGCGACCGATGATCTTTCAACGATCTGCTTCCCGATCATTCCGCCGATCGAACGCATACGAGAGGCCTGCGACCAACATTCCCTTGTGACCGTAGCCAAGTTCAACATGTCCGGCCAGTGCGCCGCCCATGCGTATACCGATCGCGGTGATCTGTCCTGTCGCGAAGTTCCGATCCATTGGCGACATGATATCGTTGCGTGGTGACCATCGCTTGAAATTCCAGAACCCGAGCTGCAGGCCGGAGTAGATCGTATTTGACCCTCTGAACCATTGATGCCGCACCGAAGCAGCAAGGAACATCGACCGTTCGTAGATCGAAAAGTCCGCTGCGCTCTGATCCGGCCGCTGGTTGTTGGGGATCCAGACCGGTTCGGTCCTGAAAAGATATCCTGCGCAAAGACCGATCGAGAATTCATCACCGAGGGCGTAGTGCGCATCGAAGCCGCTCATGCCACTTGATTCACCAAATGGCTGATGTCTTACGATCTCGCGCCACGGATGAATGGGAACAAGGTTGGGAAGAAAGCGGGGTTTCTGCAATGTTGAACCCCAGCCGCGAAATACCATTATTTCAGGTCTTCCCTGCGCGTGCAATAGCACGGGGAGTGAAGCAAAGTAGAGAACGATCGGGAATAGGATCCCTTTCATTCCACCAAACTACAATAATTCCGATCCGATCAGAACCTGAAACTGATCCCCGCGCTGGGCAGGAAAGGCAGCTGGTTCACGCGCTCGTACCGCACCCGATCGAAATAGAAGATGTTCTCCCGGTCGTACGCATTGGTCACGCTCAGATCCACCTCGAGCGTTTTGTGTTCATCGAATTTCCAGATGCGTGTAAGCCCTACATCCAGCCGGTGATAATCCGGCAACCTTCCCTGGTTCAACGGACCGAAGATGGTTTCAAGTTCAGCATTGCTATGCACATAATCCTCGTTGATCCCGGTGAATGGAACTGCGCCGTAGAATCCCTGTGTCTGGGTATAAGGGAAGCCCGATCCATAGTTCCAGCGGATGTTGAACTTGTAGCCGTCGAACTTGCCGAACGCCTGGCTGAACACGATGTTCACGTTGTGCCGGCGATCCCAAACCGGGTTGTACACCTGCGTGCCATCGAACCGATCCACGTACGTATAGCTATAGACCGCCCAAACCGAGGTGTTCTCCCGATCGTACTTGAATTGGATATCGGCACCGTAGGCTTCGCCTGTCTCCACGATGTAATCCTTCTTCAATTCATCAGGCTTATCGGAGAATTCCGGCGTGTCGTTGAAGAGCTTGTTACGGTTGAGGTTGGTCACCTGGCGGAAATCCTTCAGGTAGACCTCGAAGTTCACCGTGAGGTTATCCGAAAGATCCTGTTCGATCCCGGCCACGTAATGATTGGCGCGCTGCAGCGGATCCTTCACCTCGCGCACTTCGCCATCGCGCTCGGTGATCTCATCGGGAAGATCGTCCGGTGCTGAAAGGAAGCCATAGAACAGGTTCACCACATCACGATCGCTGTTGGCGGCCACCAGGTTCTGGCTGTAACGGCCGGCAGCCAGCTTGAAGCGCGTATTATCCGTGATGTTCCACTTCAGGCCGAAGCGCGGTTCAACGTTGAACACCGAAAGCGATGCGTAATAATGAAGCCTCAATCCAGGATCGAGGATCACCTTGCCGAGCACTTTCTTGTAATTCACGTAGGTGGCGATCTCCGATGTGTTCTGCGCCTGCTGGTAGCGAAGCCCGATCGCGTTGTAGAACTGGAAATCGGTGCGGAAGCCCAGCACTTCGATCCCGTAACGCACTTCATCCTCGCCAGTGAAATATTTGAAATTCAACCCGGCGTTGAAACCTGCGATCTCGCTGGTGCGCGGTTCAAGTTCGGCCTCCTGGAGCGAGATCGTGTAGTTGCTCATCGAGAAGATGCCATCGATCAGCACCGCCGAACCGGCCGGTACAAGAACGAAGTTGGTGCCGGCGCCCCAGTTGTTCCAACCCAGATCGCTCACGCCCTGGTAATTCACGCCATCGTTGAAGTTGAAGCCGAACAGGTTGAATTTGCTGCCATTGGCCCCGAGAAACGAGATCTTTCCATATAGATCGGTGAAGCGGAAGGGCAGACCAGCGGTGTCGATGTAGTTGTAGAAGAGCTTGCTGCTCTGGTCCAGGTAGCTGTGCCGGGCGTTCACCAGGAAAGAGGATGAACTTCCGCCCGGTTCCTTCTGCTTCTTCAACGGACCTTCCAGCAACGCCTTGGCGGCGAACGTGCTCGCGCTCACCTTGCCGCTCAGCCGTGTGCGGTTGCCATCGCGCGTGGTGATGTCCATGATGGAACTCACCCTCCCGCCATGTTCCGCATTGAAACCTGCCGTGTAGATGTCCGCATTGCGGATGATATCGTTATCGAAAACGCTGAACAGGCCGATGCTGTGGAACGGATTATAAAGCACCATTCCGTCGAGCATCATCTTGTTCATGATCGGCGAACCGCCGCGCACGTATAACTGCCCGCCCTGGTCACCGGTGAAGATCACGCCTGGTACCACTTGAAGGTATTGCGCCAGATCGGCCTCTCCGCCAACGGCCGGCAGGGTCTCGATCTGCCGCGGGGTGAGTTTGGTAACGCCCATCTGCACCTGGGTCTGCGCTTCCTGCTTGGTGCCCGAAACCTCGAATTCACGGATCTGCACCGCGCCGCGCTCGAGGAAGAGTTTTTCCGTTACGATCTGGTCCTTCGCCACGGTAACTGCTTTCGTGAGCGTATCGTAGCCTAGGTAGGTAACGAAAAGCGTGTAATTACCCGGGGTGATCTTGGTGATGGAGAAATAACCGTTCACATCCGTGGCCGCGCCGGTCGTGGTGCCCTGCAGCACCACGTTGGTGAAGATGATGGGTTCACCGGTCTCCTTGTCGTAGACAAAACCGCGGATGGTGCCGGTCTGTGCGGCCGCCGCGATCGTAAGCAATGAAAAAAGGAAGGTGAAGAGTGACTTCATTCGATCCGGGCTACAATGGAAGGGGCGCTAAGGTATATGGAAGCGATGTTCCGTTCGTTCGCCGTTCCACGGATGGTTGCCGCCTTAGCCCGATCGAGGTGCGGATCGAAATACAACGACGGAAGTGCCATGGAGTTCGATCCTGTCGAGGGGCTGTGATCGTTCGGGGTTTGCGGTCCGGATCCCTTGATCGGCATTGCCATGCCATGCCGGATCGTCCAGATCCAGGATCTTGATCCACTCTTCGCTTAGTGCAGGCAAGGTGAATTCCACCGTTCCCGATCCGAAATTGAATAGACAGATCATCTGTTCGTTCCCTTCTGGATCCTGCCGTTGGAGCATCAAACCTTTTTCAGCGACGGGGATCGCCTTCACTCCTTGTTTATCGAAATTGCAGAGGATCGGATCGGTCCGGCGCAGCGCGATCAGGTGCCGGTTCCATTTCAGGATCTGCTGGTTCTCTGCCTGGTCCCGTTGTATCCAGTCCAGCTTCGATCGCTGGAATGTTCCCCGATCCTGGGGATCGGGCGGATCGACGGCCCAACCATAATGCTCGAATTCCTTCTTCCTTCCTTCACGCACCAGCTCGATCAGTTCTTTTTCGGAATGGTCCACGAAATAGAAGAAAGGCGTTCGCGCGCCAAACTCCTCGCCCATGAAGAACATCGGGATGTAGGGTGAAAGAAGGATGGCAGCCGACGCGGCCATCTCCTTCCGCCGATCCACCAACATGCTCAACCGTTCACCCAGCACACGGTTCCCGATCTGATCGTGGTTCTGGTTGAAGGCGATGAATCGTTCACCCGGCACACCTGCCGATGACCGGCCGTATTTCTTCTTGCGGAACCCGACGTATTCACCGCTGAAGACGAAGCCATCGGTGTAAGCCTTGGCCAGCTGGTCGATCCTCCCGTAATCAGCATAGCGTTCACGGCCTTTTTCATCAAGCAATACGTACAATGCATGGTGCATGTCATCCAGCCATTGTGCATCGAAACCATAACCACCGGCCTCGATCGATGAGATCACTTTCGGGCTGTTCAGATCGCTTTCCGCGATCATGTGGATCGGCCGGCCGGCACGCCCCTGGGCTTCCTTCACGGTGCGGGCGCAGAGTTCCCAAAGATGCACCGCGCCATTATCGAATACCATGTGGATCGCATCCATGCGGAAACCGTCCACATGGTAATTCCCGATCCAGAAGACCAGGTTCTCGGAGAAGAAGTCGCGCACCCCATCGCTCCATTCCGCATCGAAATTCAATGCATCGCCCCAGGGCGTCTGGTATTGATGGTTGAAGTACGGCCCGAACTGCGCGAAATAATTCCCTTCCGGACCAAGGTGATTGAACACCACATCGAGGATCACGGCGATCCCGTACCGGTGACAGGCATCGACCAGTCGTTTCAGTCCATCTGGGCCACCGTAAGTGTTGTGCACGGCATATGGATGAACACCATCGTAACCCCAATTGCGGGAACCGGGGAATTGCGTGACCGGCATCATTTCGATCGCATTGATGCCGGTCTCCGCGAGCAACGGGAGCTTTGGAATGATCGCATCGAAGGTGCCTTCCGGCGTAAAGGTCCCAACGTGCAATTCATACAGGATCAGTTCCTTCAATGGGATGCCACGCCAATCCCGATCGGTCCATTCGAATTTGGAATGATCCACAAGCTGCGAGGCCTTGTGGAGGCCATCAGGCTGGAATTGGGAGGCGGGATCGGGGAATGGATCACCACCTTCCGGC
Organism: Bacteroidota bacterium; assembly: GCA_023430945.1. GTDB lineage: Bacteria > Bacteroidota > Bacteroidia > Flavobacteriales_F > PHOS-HE28 > PHOS-HE28. The sequence continues at coordinate 8,863 of JAEYYE010000222.1, read as the reverse complement.
CTATAGAAATACTTCACCTCCGATGATCCCGCATCGATCTCGGCTGTGAAATAACCATTCTCCTTCTTCATATCCACGATCCGATCGAACGGATGCACGATCTGCAGTTGCATGCCTTCCTTCAGAGGCGCCCATACCCGGAACGTGCAATTACCATTGCCATCCAAGGTGGAAATGTGCCGCATCGTCCTCATGCTTCACGATCCAAGCGGATCACGATCCCTTCATCACCCGAAAGACAGATCTCGGTCGCGGTGCGCGTTCCTTCCAATTCCAGTGCGGTTGAAACCACGATCGTACCGATGGGTGAAAAATGCTTCGGTTTGAAATAGCACGGGCGATGCGCGAGATTGAGCACGATCAGGAAATGGTCCGCGCCGGGTGCGGAACGCTTGTATGCGATCATCTGTTCATCGGCATGGATCGTTTCGTAGTCGCCGATACCGATCGCGGGTTCCGCGTTGTGCAACCGGATCAACTTGCGATAGAGCGAGAGGATGGAATGCGGATCGTTCTTCTGTATCTCCACATTCGTGCGCTGGTAGGCCCGGTCGATGCGAAGCCACGGCTTTCCTTCACTGAAACCAGCATTTTCAGAGGCATCCCATTGCATGGGTGTGCGCGCCGGGTCGCGGCTCAGATTCTTGTCCGGCATGTTAAGCCCCTGCGGATCCTGCACTTCATCAAAAGGGATCGGTACGTCGCGCATGCCGATCTCGTCGCCATAATAGATCGTTGGTGTACCACGCAGCGTGAGCAGGAGCATGGCGGCCACCCGTGCCTGCGACCAGCCAACGCGGCTGGTGATCCGTGGCTGATCGTGATTCCCCAGCACCCAGTTCGGCCAGCCTCCCTCCGGAAGCGCACCTTCATATTCATCGATCGCTGCAGCGATGCGCGCGGCGTTCCATGGAAGCGAGAGCAGCTGGAAATTGAAGGGGAGGTGTGCGCCCCGCAGATCGATACCGTAGTACATCACCATCTTGTGTATCGGGAGATAGACCTCGCCGATCATCATGCGTTCCGGATACTGGTCCAGCAGCTTGCGCATCATATGCACGATCTCGTGCACTTCGGGCTGATCGGTGGAGAACACCGGCAACAGCTGTTCGTAGGTACCCATGTGGGGTGCATAGTCCGGATTCACCGGATTGTTGCGCAGCTGCGCATCCTTGATCATGTGCCACATCACATCCACCCGGAAACCGTCAACCCCCTTGTCCAGCCAGAAACGCATCACATCCAGCATCGCTTCCTGCACCTGCGGGTTGCGCCAGTTCAGATCGGGCTGTTCCTTCAGGAAGGCGTGGTAGTAATACTGGCCGGTGGGTTCGTGCCATTCCCACGCCGATCCACCGAAAACGCTCAGCCAGTTGTTCGGCGGTGAACCATCCTCAAAGGGATCATGCCAGATGTACCAGTCACGTTTCGGATCGTTCCGCGAACTGGCCGAAGCGATGAACCATGGATGCCGGTCGGACGTATGGTTCGGCACCAGGTCCAGGATCATCTTCATGCCGCGGCGATGCACTTCGTTCAACAGCCGGTCCAGATCGGCCATGCTTCCGAACACCGGATCAACAGCGGTATGGTCGCTTATGTCGTAACCGAAGTCCTTCATCGGTGAAGGGTATACTGGCGAAAGCCATATGGCGTTCACGCCGAGCCATTGCAGGTGATCGAGCCGATCGATGATCCCGTTGAGGTCACCGATGCCATCGCCGTTGCTGTCCTGGAAGGAACGCGGATAGATCTGGTAGATGATGCCTTTCTGCCACCAGAGATGTTCTTCACTTGATACCGTCATCCATCACTTAAATGAAGCATCAAGTTATGATCGCGAAAGTGCGATCCCGACGATCTTCAGCTCATCACTTTCGCGAGCAGTTCGCGCAGCAGCTCACCATGATCGCTGCCATCGCCGCCCAGGCCTTTGCTGCGCAGATCGAACTGGCGCAGGTGTTTCTGGATCTCCACCAGCTTCGGCAGCGGGTAGTTGCCGGCATGCGTCACATAATCCTTCAGGTAGTAAGGAGACACCTTCATCGCCGAGGCCATTTCGCTTTGTGATCGGCCCGCGAGCTGGTGTACCATGGCGAGCTTGGTGAAGTAGCCGTTGAGAAGGGTGAGCGTCAGCACGAGCGGATTGTCCTTCGGATCGCTGGCGAAGTAATTGGCGATCCGTTGTGCCTTCAACGCATCGCGCGCACCGATCGCGTTCTGCAGCTCGAAGATGTTGTGCTCCTTGCTGATGCCGACGTATTTCTGGATCACATCACTGGTGATGGATGCGTTCTCCTGCGTTACCAGGCAGAGCTTCTCCACCTCCTTCACGGCCTTGGATAGGTCCGATCCGAGGTGCTGCGCCAGCAACTGCGCTTCCGAATTCCCGAGCTTCCGTTTCTGGTTCCTGGCGAAATTGATCAGCAGTTCGGGCACCTTCTCATCCTTGATCTTGTCGCTGAGGAACACGGCGCCGCCGCCTTTCTGTGCCGTTTTCAGGATGCTTTTCCGTCCATCCACCTTCTTGTGCTTGTAGATCAGCACGAGCACGGTGGTGGGCGTGGGTCTGGCGAGGTACGGTTCCAGTTTTTCCACCAGATCGATCCGCCAGGCGTTCAATTCACGCACGATCACCACCTGCCTTTCCGCCATCATCGGAAAGCGCAGGCAGGTATCCTTCACGGAATCCGGATCGTTATCGCGCCCATAGAGGATCGTAAGGTTGAAATCCTTCTCGTGTTCCTGCAACGCATGTTTTTCGATCTCCTCCTCGATCCGGTCCATGAAGAAGCCTTCTTCACCATGGAGCAGATAGACAGGCCTGAACTTTCCCGATCGGATCTCCTGTACGAGCTTCTTGTAATCGTCGATCGAGCTCATTCGTAACGGAGGTGTTTCACGCTGATGCCGTTGTTGATGATCTCGCGCAGAGAAGCGATCCCGATCTTCACATGGTTCTGCACGTAGAGGTTCGTTACCTGCGCATCGCTCGCGCTTGTCTTTACTCCTTCGGGCACCATGGGCTGATCGCTCACGAGCAGCAATGCGCCGGTGGCGATCTTGTTCGCGAAGCCGGTCATGAAGAGCGTGGCCGTTTCCATGTCGATCGCCATGCAACGCATCATGCGCAACCGTTCCTTGAAGGCATCGTCATGTTCCCACACGCGCCGGTTGGTGGTGTATACCGTGCCGCTCCAGTAATCGAGTTCCATGTCCCGGATCACATGGCTCACCGCGCGGTGGATCATGAAGCTTGGCAGGGCGGGCACTTCCGGCGGGAAGTAATCGTTGCTGGTACCATCACCACGGATGCCTGCGATCGGCAGGATCAGGTCGCCGAGGTTGTTCTTCTTCTTCAATCCCCCGCATTTGCCGAGGAAGAGCACGGCTTCCGGCGCGATCGCGCTCAAAAGGTCCATCAGCGTGGCGGAGTTGGGGCTGCCCATGCCGAAGTTGATCATGCACATCTCCGGGCCGATCGCCACTTTGAACGCCCGATCGGGCCTGCGCACCACCGCCCCGGTCTCGGCGCAGAAGATCTCCACGTAATTGTCGAAGTTGGTGATCAGCACGTGCTTCGGGAAGTCATCCAGCGGAATGCCGGTGTACCGCGGAAGCCAGTTCTGTACGATGTCGTCTTTCGTTCGCACTTTTGTAGGGATGGAAGCGGAGCTACGGGCGCTGGCCCTGCCCGATCACGGCATCAAAACTAAGCACGGCGCGTTGGGCACCGAGGTGTTCGATCCGATCCGAAGGCGCTGGTTGTTGCTTACGCCTGAAGAGCATGTGCGCCAGCATTTCGTGAACCACCTGGTGTTCGATCGCAGGTGCCCGGCTTCGCTCATCGCGATCGAACGGTCGCTGGTGCTGAACGAAATGGCCAAGCGGGCCGATATCGTTGTACATGGGCTGGATGGGAGACCCGTGGCACTGATCGAATGCAAGGCGCCTACCCTGCGCATCGATCAGGCCACGCTGGAGCAGGCCGCACGCTACAACATCATCTTCAAGGTGCGTTTCCTCATGGTCACGAACGGATCGGAACATTACTGTTTCATCATCGATCATGAGAAAGGCACCGCCCGATCGTTGGATCATATTCCCGACCACGTTGAAATGATGCGCGGCTGACCGCTAATTTTACGGTATGAAGATCCAACGTCTGCTCCTGGCGTTCCTTTTCCTCTCCTTTTCCGCGGCCATTTTCGCGCAGCACAAAAGCAAGATGGGCTTCGAGCTGATGACGTATTTGAAGGATGCTTCGCCGCAGGAGCAGATCGACATCTTCATACGCGGAAAGGCCGATCGGTTGGTTGATGTGGTGCGATCGCATGGCGCACTGGTGAAACAATCGATCCCCGGGATCGTGAACGCTCGGATCGCGGTGGCATCGATCGAAGCACTTGCATCCGATCCGGCGATCGAAGGTTTCGAATTCAGCATGGTTCCGCCGGTGCTGTTGAATGATTCCGCCCGCGTGAAAAGCCGCATCAATGAGATCCATTCCGGTGAGGCGCCGCTTCCGGAAGCGTATCAAGGGGAAGGCATGATCATGGGGGTAATCGATACCGGCCTGGACGTGACGCATCCCGATTTCCTCAATGAAGATGGATCGACACGTGTTCTCACTTATTGGGACCAGAACCTGGCGAACGGTCCGCTCACGCCACCCCAATACGGCTACGGACAGATCTGGACGAGCGCGCACATCAACAACGGCCAGATGACCACCGTGGATGCCAACGGGCACGGTACTTCGGTGGCCGGGATCGCTGCGGGTGGCGGTACGGCCAATGGAATGCACAAGGGCATGGCGCCAAAGGCCGATCTGATCATCGTGAAATATTCAGGCAGCAACTTCCTCTCGAAGGTCGCCGATGGCGTGCATTACATTTTCGAGCAGGCCGAAGCCCTCGGCCGGCCGGCGGTGGTGAACATCAGCCTTGGCCGGCAGACCGGATCACACGATGGCCTGGATGCAGCTGCGCTGATGATCGATGCGATGTTGCAGGAAAGTCCGGGAAGAGTTGTGGTCTGCGCAGCAGGAAATTTCAATGAATGGCAACCGTATCACTTGCGCACGGAGGTCGATGCGGACACCAGTTTCACATGGTTCGAGAACAATCCGCTCACGAATTTCGGTGGCGGTATCGTGGGCGGCGTGTATTTCGAAGCGTGGGCCGATGCGGATGAATTCGTGAACGTGGATTATGCGATCGGTGCGGATCGTGTTTCGCCTTCGTACAGCTTCCGCGGAAGAACGCCTTTCCATGATGTTTCGCAGAATTTGAACACCGTGATCACCGATACGCTGCTGAGTACTTCTGGCGACCGGATCGGTGTGGTGAACTATTATGCAGCGCCGCGTGGCCAACAGATCCAGTTGCAGGTGTGGATCCAGCAACCCGATTCGAACAGTTACCGTTTCCGCTTCATGAGCACCGGATCGGGCAGGTTCGATGTGTGGTCCATGGCGCAGGCCGGCTGGTCCAACATGACCTCGACGCTCCCGACCGCCGCGCAATTCCCACCGATCGTGAATTATGTGATGCCCGATCGGAACCAGCACATCACTGATTCATGGACGTGTTCGCCGCATGTGATCACCGTTGCGAACTACAGGAATGAAACGGGTTATCTCGCTTATGATGGATCATGGCAGCAAGGTGCAGGGATCGTGGAGGGTGAGATCACCGCATCGAGTAGCATGGGACCCACACGCGACGATCGGATCAAGCCCGATATCGCCGCACCGGGCGACATCACGTTCAGTCCATACCCGCTTTCGAGCCTGGCGATCATGGTGAACAATGCCGATGTGATCAAGATCGCACCGGGCGGAATGCACATTCGTGGCGGTGGAACATCCGCTGCTTCGCCGCACGTGGCCGGTGCGGTGGCACTGTACCTGCAGAAATGTCCGCAGGCGACATACACCGAAGTGCGGGATGCGCTTTTCGGGACCGCTGTAGCGGACGAGTTCGTTCCGCCCGTGCCCAACAGTATTTGGGGGCAGGGGAAACTTGATGCGTTCGCCGCTCTGAACACCAGTAATCTCGAAGCACCGATCCTTTCGATCGAAGGTGAAGCGCCTTATTGTGAAGGAGAAGAGGTGATCGTGACCGCCACGCCAGGTTTCGATCAATACACATGGAGCAATGGCGGATCGGCCGAAGAAGTGACCATCACGGAGAATGAAGCGTTGAGCCTTGTGGTGCAGAACGTTTCCATGTGCGCCGCTAAGAGCGATACGATCCTGATCGAATTCCTGCCATCACCGGCAACGCCCCTGATCACGGCCAATGGGAATGAATTGACGAGCAGTGAAGCGTTCAACTATCAATGGTTCTACAACGGCGAGCCGGTGGATGGCATGGACACGCAGATGATCGAAGCGTGGGCGACCGGTGACTATTTCGTTGAGATCGGCAATGCCGAAGGATGCACTGCGGCAAGTGAGCCGGTAAGCGTGATCATCACTTCGATCGAAGATCGGTCCGCTGCTGCGATCGTTGCCTGGCCTTCTCCCGCACGCGATGCGATCAATGTAAAAGCAGGATCCAATTCAGCGTTGCAGATCTGCGATGAAAGCGGCCGGATCGTTTGGAACGGAACAAGCCGCGCCGATATCGAGACCATCCCACTCTCCGATCTGTCCGCCGGAACATATCTGCTGCGGATCGGCGATGGATCGGCTGCGGTGCATCAACGCTTCGTGAAACTGCCCTGATCACTTCGTGATCGTATCCTCTTCCTCGCTCTCCAGCGGTGCGTAATAGCTGCGCAATTGTTTCTTCAATTGGAAGAAACGTGTCAATCCCACCAGGGCGAAGATCGCTGCAAGCGAGAGCGCAGTGATGCCCACCCACGCGAGGTTGCCATAATGCGTCAATTCAAGAAGTGCAAGCCCGCCGATGATCAGGTAAAGCGAAGACCGGATGTATGCCATGAACGTGCGCTCGTTGGCCAGCCTCGTGCGTTCCAGCGCAAGATGATCGCGAAGGATAAGTTTGTCGCGATTCGTGAAGGGACGACCGAACTGGAGCAGTCTTTTGATCCTTTCCGATCGGGGAAGCATGTGGCGAATTTAGGTGGACGGTGCATCAAACGGAAAGAGGATCGATCTTTGGGTGAACATGGAATTGGCAAGAAGCACGATCGAGCGTTATGTGCCGCTGAAGGATGAAGTGTGGGAGGCGATCGCACCGCTGTGGCATGTAAGATCCTTCAGGAAGGGCGAGATCATTTCGCGCGCCGGCACGGTGGAGAACTGGTTGTACATCGTGGATCGAGGCGTGCAGAAACTGTACTTCGGGCACGACGGCAATGAGCATTGTCTCGGTTTCTCGTACGATCACAGCTGGAGCGGCGATTTCGATTCGTTCATTTCACGAAGACCGGGAAGGTTCGATGTGCAGGCGGTAACGGATTCGGTGCTGATCGGCATCCAGCATGATGATCTTCATGCCATGTACGATCGGTCCACCGTAATGGAACGTTTCGGCCGGCTCATGATCGAGGAGCTGATCCACGGCCGCGCCACGCGCGAGATCGAACTGCTCACCTTCACTGCAGAGGAACGTTACAGAAAGCTTCTCTCCCGAAGCCCGCATCTGTTGCAACTGGTGCCACAAAAGGATATCGCCTCGTATCTGCGGATGACTCCGGAGACCTTCAGCCGGTTACGCGCCAAAGGTTGAGGGCCCCATTTCTTGATCTGGATCAAGTGCAGGCACAGGCCCGTGCCGGTAGGTTTGCAGAATGGAAACGCTCTACACGAGGAAGCTGATCGGGGAATTGCAGGCTGAGTTGCAGGAACAGATCGCACAAGTCGGTTCCCTGCTCGAACTGGACCTCGCCGATCTTTCCTCTCGCCCCGATCCCGATCGTTGGAACGTGCTGGAGATCGCCGAGCACATGAACTTGAGCAGTGGCCATTATCTCAGGCTGTTGCAAAAGGTCTATTCCGATCCGGAAAGCAATATCGTATTCAAGGAGACTTTCGCACCCGGGCGTTTTGGAGAGATGTCAGTGAAGGCGATGCGTCCAACGGCTGAAGGAAAGATCAATTGGAAGATGAGAACGCTCGGCATTTTCGAACCACGCACCGCTTCCACGAAAGGAAAGGCGGCGTTGGAAGAACTGCGATCCATGCTCCAGGGCTTCATGACGTTGTTGGAGCAGGCGAAGGTGCGCGGCCTGGAAGGGGAGAGGATCACCAGCACGCTCGGACCGATCCTGCGCTTCAGGATCGGTGATGCGTACCGTTTTCCGATCGCGCACCAGCAAAGGCATTTCATGCAGATCGATCGCACATTGCGTTCGATCGGCGTATCAGCCGTTCGCCAGCGCGCCTAGGTCACCACCACCGAGAGCATCTCCTCACGGATCGATAACAACCTGTCGTTCGGCACTGTTCCTTCAGGATCGGCGCTGTACGCAGGCCGCAGCCGATCCACGAAATACATGTGCAGTTCACCTTTGCCCCGCACCTTGATCGGCCCCCGCGGGCTTGCCTCCACAAGGTCCATCACCTGTGCATACGTCGCTCCCGAAACGTTGATCCGGCCGGGCAGGCTGTTGCTTTCCATGCGGCTGGCCACGTTCACCGTGTTGCCCCAGATGTCGTAGGCGAATTTCTTCTCGCCCACCACGCCTGCCACGATCGGCCCGCTGTGCATGCCGATGCGGATCATCCATTGCGGTTCGCCGCGAGCGATCCGTTCCTGGTTCGTGGCATGGGTCACACGCATCATTTCAAGGGCCATGAGGATCGCATCGAGCGCATGTGTAGGCTTCGGTTCTGGGATCCCGCTGGCGCACATGTACGCATCGCCGATCGTCTTTATCTTCTCTATCC
>JAEYYE010000214.1 GCA_023430945.1 Bacteroidota bacterium | reverse complement strand
CTTCGACGCTCACAACTTCGTGATCTGCTCGTTCGTTCCCAGGCTTTATGATTATCATCCCAAGGCCATTCCGGCGCCGTATAACCACAGCAACATCGACAGCGATGAAGTGCTTTATTATGTGGATGGCGACTTCATGAGCCGCAACGATGTCGGACCGGGCCACATCAGCCTGCACCCCGCCGGCATCCCGCACGGCCCGCACCCCGGCGCCATGGAACGCTCGATCGGCAAGAAAGAGACCGATGAGCTCGCCGTGATGGTCGACACTTTCAAGCCGCTTCAGATCACCGAGGAGGCGATGAAGATCGATGATGGGAAGTATTATAAGAGTTGGGTCGAGTAAGCGGATCAGATGATCAGATAATGAATGACCAGATGATTTCTACTGTGGCGGCGTTTGTCACCGAACGGAGTCGAAGGGTGGGCGTGACACTTGCAATGCCTCGGGTCGTGCTTTTTCGCTGCAATCCGCACTCGTCACCCGCAGCACTGCGGGGCTCCTTACTTGCTGGCTTTCTGTGCGATCCATCACGCACATTTTTCCAGGCGTCAAAGTTGTGTCCCGGGACCGAGGACAGATAATTTCGCTTCGTGCAGTTACGTGATAAAGATCTTGAACGACTGAGAGTGTATTTCGCTGGTCAACCAGTGAAGCAAGCCTTTCTATTCGGTTCTTATGCTCGCGGAGTTGCTGATGAAGGAAGTGACGTGGATATTTTGGTTGATCTGGATCACAGCAAGCCGATCGGCCTTCACTTCATACAAATGAGCCTTGATCTGGAAGCATTGCTTTCCCGCACCGTGGATCTTGTTACGACCAAAGGCTTGAGTCCGCATGTTAAACCTTATGTTGATCGCGATAAGCAATTGATCTATGCGCGCAGCTGAGGCCGATCGTGCACGACTACTACACATGCTCGATGCGATCCGCCAGCTCGAAGCATCAGCAGAGAGCGCCTCAGAAGAAGCACTGGACGATGACCCAATGCTGAGATTCGGCACGGTGAAGTTGATCGAGATCATCGGCGAAGCTGCCAGTATGCTCACCACGGAACTTCGCGAAGCATATCCTGAGGTTCCGTGGCCTTTGATGGTCGGGATGAGGCATCGTCTGGTCCATGATTACTTCAGAATAGATACCGCGATCGTTGCTGAGGTAGTAAAGGATCACATTCCGCCATTGAAAGTGCAGCTTGAAGCTATTCTCCAGAAGCTTCAACCCTGACCTCCATCATCCCATTACGCCGAAAAAGCCCGAACTTTGGGCTTGTATTCAAGGGATACCCTATTGAAAGAGACTATCGCCATGGCTACCACAGCATCCCCCCAATTGGAAAAGATCATCCCCGAAGCACAGGATTTCCTGCCGCTTCTCGGTACCGATTACGTTGAACTTTATGTTGGCAACGCGAAGCAAAGCGCCCATTATTACAAGACGGCCTTCGGCTTCCAAAGCCTCGCCTATGCGGGCCTCGAGACCGGCGTGAAGGATCGTGCGAGCTATGTGCTGGCGCAGGACAAGATCCGCCTGGTACTTACAACGCCACTGACCAAGGACCATCCGATCAATGATCATCTGCGCCTTCATGGCGATGGTGTGAAGGTGATCGCGCTGTGGGTGGATGATGCGCGGAAGGCATATGAGGAAACCACCAAACGCGGCGCTCGCAGCTTCATGGAGCCCACCGTTGAGAAGGACGAACATGGCGAGGTGGTCCGTAGCGGCATCTACACGTATGGCGAGACCGTGCACATTTTCGTGGAGCGCAAGAACTACAGCGGCACATTCCTGCCCGGTTACAAGCCTTGGAAGAGTACCTACAATCCTCCGCCGACCGGCCTGAAGTACATCGATCACATGGTGGGCAACGTGGGTTGGGGCGAGATGAACAAGTGGGTCGATTTCTACGCGAACGTGATGGGTTTCGCGAACCTGCTCAGCTTCGATGACAAGGACATCAGCACCGAGTACAGCGCCTTGATGAGCAAGGTGATGAGCAACGGCAATGGCCGCATCAAATTCCCGATCAACGAGCCGGCCGAAGGCAAGAAGAAGAGCCAGGTGGAGGAATACCTCGACTTCTACAATGGCCCCGGTGTACAGCACATCGCGGTCGCGACAGACGACATCGTAAAGACCGTGCGTGAGCTGATGAGCCGAGGAGTGGAATTCCTCAAGGTGCCAACAACCTATTACGAAGGCTTGTTGGATCGCGTGGGCAAGATCGATGAAGATCTTGCGCCACTTTCCGAATTGGGGATCCTTGTCGATCGCGACGATGAAGGTTATCTCCTTCAGCTCTTCAGCAAGCCTGTTGAAGACCGCCCGACGATGTTCTTCGAGATCATCCAGCGCAAGGGTGCAAAGAGCTTCGGCAAGGGCAACTTCAAGGCCTTGTTCGAAGCGATCGAGCGGGAGCAGGAAGCGCGCGGGACCTTGTAAAGAGTCTTATTACCGATAGATAGAAAGGCGCCCAATTCGGCGCCTTTCTTCTTTCTCATTGTACATTCAACATACTATGAAGGACACACTCCTGGACCCACGCTTTGCGATCACCGAACATCGATCTTTCAAGTTGAAAGATCACCTTTCAGATCTTCCAGAGAACCAGGAGAAAAAGGAGTTGAAGGCACAACTCGAAGAAGATAAGAAAGCGATCGCGAAATTTCAGGAGATCTTCTACGCTTCGGGAAAATTCGCTTTGTTACTCGTCTTTCAAGCCATGGATGCCGCTGGAAAGGACAGCTGCATCAAGCATGTGATGAGCGGCGTGAACCCGCAGGGGGTGCATGTCACCAGTTTCAAGGCGCCAAGCACGTTGGAACGCAGCCATGACTTCTTATGGCGCCATGCGATCGCCATGCCGCCGAAAGGCCACATCGGCATCCACAATCGATCGCATTATGAAGAAGTGATGGTCACGCGCGTGCATCAGAAGTTCATCATCGATCAAGATCTACCAGGTATCACAAGCGAAAGCGACATTACCGAGGTTTTCTGGGAAGGTCGTTACCGCGCGATCCGCGAATTTGAAAAGCACCTCGCCGACAGCGGTACCGTGATCATGAAGTTCTTCCTCTATATGAACAAGGATGAACAGAAGAAGCGCTTCCTCGAACGGATCGATGATCCCGAGAAGAACTGGAAGTTCAGTGCCAATGATATCAAGGAACTCGAACATTGGGACAGGTACATGCAGGCCTATGAAAAAGCGATCGGCGCCACGGCTGCGCCACATGCGCCATGGTACATTATTCCTGCGGATGAACAATGGGAGAGCCGTGCGATGGTCGGGAGATCGCTTCGCCTGAAGTTGGAGGAAATGGATCTGACATATCCCGCGCTGGATGATGTGACGAGAGATTCGTTGAAGAACATCCGGGAGCAACTCGTGAAGATGTGATCGAAGGCCGGAACATGCCATCATGCTGCTCCGGCCTCAGACCGATCAGTGGACCATTGCGAACCGCTGGTTCCGCACTTTCGATCGTTCCGCAGCGAACATGCCCAGCGCCAGCACGCACAACGTGCTTTCGATCACCAGCCATTGGCTGCCGAAATCACCCAGCGCACCTTCGCTGGCGATCGTGATCATGCGCGATATGGCGTACATGCCCCAGAAGAGGGCGATAAAACCGAGCGCCGCGGTCCTATCCTTACGCACAAGCCAGCTGAAAACAGCAAGCAGGGTGAAACCCACCCCGCCAAATACGCCGCGGATGGAACTGTACGCGTCGTTGTTCTCCAGTTCCACCTGCACCAGGTCCATCACACTTTGAGGGTCGAGCATCGCTTGTGCGCTCACGCTTAGAATTCCGAGGCCGCTGATACCGATCACGAGGCCACTTCCGATCTTGATCCATTTGTTCGCCATGTTGCCGAGTTTTTTTGATGCCGCAAAACTCTCGACTTCACCAGCCAGCCACCATTGATGCAGATCAAGAAGTGCGATCCATCTTCATTCGATCGACCGGTGCGGAGATCATAGCACAGGCTCGGGAGCGTCGGCGTACTTCTTATGCTTCCCGGAAAGTTTTCCGAAGAAGATCGTGGTCGGGAAGATCACCTTCTTCACAAAGCCGGGAATCTCGGTCATGTCGAATTCCGATCGATAGCGCTTCAACAGAAATGCCCCATCGAATTCCTGCGGACGTGGCTTCGAATTCTCGCGCGTGCTGCGATAGATCTCCGTAAGGAAGTATTCCAGATTGTTCGCCGGGGCCACCCAGCCCTTGCACTTCAACGGCGTTTTGCCTGCGTTCCAGAACCGGTGGGCCACACCAGCTTCAAAGGTGACCGTTTCCCCGGGACCATGTTCGGTAGGCTGCTGGCCTTGTACCTGGACGCCGATCCTTCCCTCGATCACGGTCAAACTTTCGGCCTGCTTGAAATGAACGTGCATCGGCGGGCCGGAGCCTGGCTGAACAAGATTCTCCACTTCCAACGTTCCTCCTTTGCCATCATCGATCAGGCGCACGAATGTGAGTTGCTCGCCGTGACCATTTTCGATCGTGTGTGGGTATGTGAAGGGGATCGAATATGTGGGCGTGCGGGAGATCGCAGCCTCGATCGGGATGCGGCCTTCGCACATCACCTACTATTTTCCAACGAAGGAGGATATCGTGGTGGCCATTGCGCAACAGCTTGGTGAACTGAACGATCGCACGCTCACCGATCCAGGCCAGGTGAAGAACATCGACTCCTTCCTCGATCGGTTCCGCCAAGTGATGAGGAACCAACTGGCGTTCCGTTGTCTCCCGCTCAGCATGGCACATCTGGTCCAGCGTTCACCGAAAATGCGCGTGCATTTGAAAAGAACACGGGGGAAGAGAATGAATGAACTGCGATCGATGCTGCACGATCTTTCCACGAGCGGCGAGCTGATGGAACTTTCACCGGAAGAGATCGATCACTTGATCGGTTGCATCAGTCTTATATCACGCGGCTGGCTTACAGAGACGGTTGCTGAAAGTCTCAGACCTGCCTCCAGGATAGAACATTACATCGGAATGGTGCGGATGCATCTTCGTCCGTTCATCCCGTAGGCCGATCGGAAAAATTCAAGGGATCAACACACGCTTGATCCTCGAATGCCGGCCATATTCAATGCGAAGGAGATGAATCCCTGCGGCAAGGTCCTGGATCGGTATGATCACTTCGGGACCGTGCGAAGAACCCATGCTCAGCATCTTCCCCTGTACGTCCAGCAATTGATGGCGCAACTCTCCTTGGGATCCGATTGCTCGCGCGATCAACAGGTCACTATCGATCGTAATGTCGATCGACGGATAATCAGGAACTTCGGGCAGGGCCATCGCAAGACACGTCGATGTCATCTGGACAAAGTCCTCATAAGGCAATTCATTCACACCATCAGCGATCGGACCTGAAACAGTGCCATGATCGAAATCCAGGTAGTATGTTCCGCAGATCGAGATCATGTAATCGTTTTCCTGCTCAAGTTCACTTCCGCAAAGACCATTTCCCATTTGATCGGTGAATTTCAATGCCCAGACAACGGTATCGCCGATCGACCAGGCATCAGGATAAACGCGGCAGAGCAGGCCGCAATCGCCCCACACACGCAGCACATCGCCAGCTTCAACATCGCCGCTTATCACATCAAGCACTTCCACGTCCATGCCGTGTGCCTCCTGGGCGGTCTTCTTCCCAAGGATCACAATATCGGGTGTCCACCACTGGGGCTCTTCGTATGGGGGATCCAGCGTGGCGCAGAATGTTTCAGGGCCGAAGCAACTGCAGGCCGATCCGGGGCCGATCGAACCGATCAGTAGCAAGATCGTGAATAGATATCGTTCCATTGAACATCATTTTTTACATTGACGTTCGCAGGCGTCATATAGCTGCCTGCGCGTGCCGAAGCGTTCTGCCTGAGACGACCGGTTCGCTGATCCCAGGCAAAAAGTTCCAGATCCGGAGAAGTACTTTTGAGCATTCGTTCACTACCATGCGCATCGCAATTCCATTGTTCGCCACGTTGCTGCTTCTTGGGATCACTTCATGCGATAAGGATGATGATGACACGCAACCGGTGGTGAACCCCACGATCCAGTTCCGATCGGACAGTGGGTTCGTATTCCAAAGCGATACTGTTCCCGTGCAGGATACGCTTCGTGTTGGTGTTTCCATCGATCGTGGAACGCAGGCACTGCACCATTTCAAGGTCTCCGTAAGCTATGATGGTGCTGCCGCAGCCGTTACGGACAGCCTTCCCGTGGGTACGGATGAATTCGAATTCACCAAGACGATCATCACGCGGCCACAGCCCGGCGTTGAGAAGTGGAATTTCAGCGTGATCGAGAATGATGGCGACGTGATCTTCCGATCGCTCACGTTCACCGTGGTGGAATAGCCGACCGGCATTCCTGCGAAGTGGAACTCGGTAACTTCGCGCACCAAGATCCCGATCAATGTTCCGCACGCATACATGTGGTGAGCTTCGACTTTCGCACGCTGGAGAACAGGTTACGCTGGCCGGCTGGGTGCAGCGCACACGCGCCATGGGTGGAATGACCTTCGTGGATCTGCGCGATCGGTTCGGCATCACGCAGCTTTCCTTCAACATGGAACGCGATGCCGCACTTTGCGAACAGGCGAATTCACTGGGCCGGGAATTCGTGGTGCAGGTTGAAGGAAAAGTGAAGGAGCGAGAGAGCAGGAACGCGAATATCCCGACAGGCGAGATCGAGATCATCGTGACCGGATTGAAGATCCTGAACCGATCGAAGACACCGCCGTTCACGATCGAGGATGAGACCGATGGTGGCGACGAATTGCGGATGAAATACCGCTACCTGGATCTTCGCAGGAACGTTGTGCGCAACAACATGGAATTGCGCCACCGCATGGCGATCGAAGTGCGCAATTACCTGAGCGCACAACATTTTCTGGAAGTGGAAACACCGGTGTTGATCAAGAGCACTCCCGAAGGTGCGCGCGATTTCATCGTGCCGAGCCGGATGAATGCGGGTGAATTCTACGCACTGCCGCAAAGTCCGCAAACGTTCAAGCAACTGCTGATGGTGGCCGGTTTCGATCGATATTTCCAGATCGTGAAGTGTTTTCGAGATGAGGATCTGCGCGCCGATCGTCAACCGGAATTCACGCAGATCGATTGCGAGATGGCGTTCGTGGAAAGGGACGACGTGCTTGATACGTTCGAAGGCTTGGCGAAGCATCTGTTCAAGAAGATCCTCGGCGAAGAATTCCACGAACCGTTCCTGCGCATGGCGTACGATGATGCGATGCGTTGGTACGGAAGCGACAAGCCCGATCTGCGTTTCGGGATGAAGTTCGTTGAGTTGGGATCGGTACCAGCACCCTTGGCCGATCCGCAGCCATTGATGAAGACATCCACCGATCCATTCGATCCTGCACTATCAGCAACATCGACCGAAAGCCGCATGAACGCTCCGGCGTTGGAGAACGGTGGAACGGGCATTCCCGATCTCGTGCGTGGCCTTGGTTTCAAGTTGTTCGATGAAGCGGAATTAGTGATCGGTATAAATGCTGAAGGCTGCGCGAGTTGGAGCAGGAAGCAGACCGATGCATTGATCGACTTCGTGAAACGTCCGCAGATCGGGGGGTCCGGGATCGTTTTCCTGAAGTGGACAGGTGAAGGACTGAAGAGCACCGTGGATAAATTCTATCCACCGGAACAATTGATGAAATGGGCTGAAGCTGCGCACATGCAATTGGGCGATCTGCTCTGCATCATGGCCGGCCCGGCCGATAAGGTGCGGAAGCAGTTGAACGAGTTGCGCCTTCATCTCGCCGATCAACTCGGTCTCCGCGATCCGAAGATCTTCAAGCCACTTTGGGTGGTGGATTTTCCGTTGCTCGAACGCGATGAGGAAAGCGGCCGCTGGCATGCGATGCATCACCCGTTCACAGCCCCGAAGCCGGAGGATGAGCACAAACTTGAAAGCGATCCGGGAAGTGTGAAGGCGAACGCCTACGACCTGGTGATCAATGGCACCGAGATCGGCGGTGGGAGCATCCGCATACACGATCGGAAAATGCAGGAAGCGATGTTCCGCGTGCTCGGCTTCACCGATCAGGATGCGCGTTACAAATTCGGTTTCCTAATGGATGCGTTCGAATACGGAGCTCCGCCGCACGGTGGCTGCGCGTTCGGTTTCGATCGCTGGGTCTCGCTCTTCGGCCATCGTACGGATATCCGTGAATTCATCGCCTTTCCGAAGAACAATGCCGGGCGCGACACCATGATCGATGCGCCCAGCCGGATCGATGAGGAGCAGTTGGAAGAACTTGGCTTGCGCATCAAGGAAGAGGCTTGAT
>JAEYYE010000141.1 GCA_023430945.1 Bacteroidota bacterium | reverse complement strand
GAATGGAGCAGATCCGTGTCGTACGCATCCACGTGTGAAACGATCGCAGCATACGGATCGGGTCTTGTCTGTTCGGCCTTTCGCTTCTTCGTTCTGGATGGATCGGGAAATAGTTCGGTGAAGATGTTCTGTATCGCCAGGCCGAGCAGGTGTTGCGCCACTTTCTCCGGACCTTCCTGTTCACCTTCGTACACCAGTTCGATCTTGCCCGTGATCGCTGGAACGATCGCCTGCAGATCGCCGATCCGCACCGTTGTTGTGCTGTCGCCGTTGAGCAACGCGCGCCGCTCCGCCGCGCTGATCACGCTTTCCAGCGCGCTTATCGTAAGCCTTGCGCTCACCCCGCTCCGTCGATCTACCAGATCGCTGTCGCGTGCTTCCATGGCGATACGCTCGATGATCACGCGGACCAATTCCGGTACCTTCACGGTCTGCGTCTGCGCCAGCGGCGATCGCGCCTCCTGCGCAGTGATCTTCATTCCCAGCTCGATCGTGGGCGGATAATGGGTAAGGATCTGGCTTTGGATCCGATCCTTCAATGGCGTGATGATCGATCCGCGGTTGGTGTAATCCTCGGGATTCGCGGTGAAGATGAACTGGATGTCCAGCGGAAGGCGCAGTTTGAAACCACGGATCTGGATGTCGCCTTCCTGCAGGATGTTGAACAGTGCCACCTGTATCCGTGGTTGCAGATCGGGCAGTTCGTTGATCACGAAAATGCCCCGATTGCTGCGCGGGATCAAACCGAAATGGATCACCCGTTCATCGCCGTAATCGAGCTTCATGTTCGCCGCCTTGATCGGATCGCTGTCGCCGATCAGGTCCGCCACGGTCACATCCGGCGTGGCAAGCTTCTCCGTGTAACGATCATTGCGGTGGATCCATTCGATCGGTGTAGCGTCGCCTTTTTCCTTCACCAACTCACGCGCAAAGCGCGAGATCGGGTGGAACGGATCATCGTTCAATTCGCTTCCCGCCACGATCGGCATCCATTCATCGAGCAACTGCACCAGCGACCGCGCCATGCGCGTCTTCGCCTGTCCGCGCAGGCCGAGCAGGTTGATGTTGTGGCCGGCGAGTATCGCGTTCTCCATGGCCGGAACAACGGTGTTCTCGTATCCGTGGATCCCTTCGAACAGTGGATCTCCGGCCCTGATCCGCACGATCAGGTTGCTGCGCAGTTCCTCTTTTATCGATCGGCTTTGATAGCCGCTCTTCCGAAGATCACCAAGTGATGCAGGTCTTTCGAGCATATAAGATCTCTATTGAATTGAATGGATCGATGAAAGGATGAAGTACAAAGATCTGCCATCAAGCTTCAACCGTTCCCTCTCCGATTGCTTGCATGATCGCGGAACACCATGTCCGCCAGACCTTGAAGGCCGGTGTAGAACGCGCGGCCCTGGTTCGCTTCCGTGAAACGCTCGATGAATCGCTGCAACCACGGATCGCTCGCGACCATGAACGTGGTGATCGGTATGTTGAGCTTGCGTGCGCGTGCTGCGGCATCGAGCGTTCGTGCAACGATCATGTCATCGAGCCCGAAACTGTTCATGTAATATTCGCCGTCGCGTATTATGCAACTCGGTTTTCCATCGGTGATCATCACGATGCGGCGGTTCGGCAGCTTTCTTCTCCGCAGGATATCCATTGAAAGCTCCAGCCCGGCCACGGTGTTCGTGTGGAATGGGCCAACCTGTAGGTAGGGCAGATCCTTCAGGCTCACCTGCCATGCATCATTCCCGAAGACAACAATGTCCAGCGTATCCTTCGGATAACGGCGCTTGATCAGCTCGGCGAGCGCCATGGCGACCTTCTTCGCCGGTGTGATCCTGTCCTCGCCATAGAGGATCATGCTGTGGCTGATATCGATCATGAGCACGGTGGCGCAGGCGCTCTGGTGCTCCGTTTCGATCACCTCAAGATCATCCTCGCTCAAGCGGAATTCTTCGATCCCGCGTTGTTGCGCGTTGCGGATGCCGTCGCTCATGGCCACCTGCTCGATCCGGTCGCCGAAGCGATAGCTGCGCCGATCGCTCGTGGGCTCATCGCCCTGGCCTGTGCGCCGCATGGAATGCTGGCCGCGCTCGCTCTTCTTCAACTTTCCGAATACCTGATCGAGCGCACGTTCGCGGATCAGTTTTTCGGCCTTGCCGGTGAGCGGTGTCTTTCCCTTGGTCGGTTTCGGCCCGATGATGCCGTTACGTTCCAGATCGGCCTTGAAATCCTCGATCGTATAGTCCTTGCTGAAGAGCCCATGTTCCTTATCGAGTTCCTTCATCCAATCCAGCGCTTCCTCCACATCGCCGCTGGTGTGCGTGAGCAGTTCCAGGAAGATGGGCAGCAGCTTTTCGAAAGGCGTGCGATCGTCCTTCGGCGGAACGTATCTGTGGAAGCGGACACCGGACATGTTGAGTGAAGATAACGCCGCCTTGAATGGAAACGTGCGCCAAGCAGAAACCCCTTCCCGATCGGAAAGGGGTTTCGCTGGAAAGATCTTCTTATCAGCGGATGATCACCTTGCGCACACCGAGTTCGCCGCCGGTTCCGATCACCTGAAGGAAGTATTGCCCATCCGGCAGATCGCTCACATTAAAGGTTGAATTCCCGATCGCACCGATCTGCCACTCACGCACCACACGGCCGGTGACGTCGCGAAGAATACCGGACTTCCTTCCCGCATGACCTTCCGGGATCGTGATGTTCAGAACATCGGTGGCAGGTGTTGGCCACAGACCGAAAGCTTCGCCTTGTTCGATCGCTTCCACGAGACCTACGGAAGCTTCGTCAAGCCATTCGGTGCGATAGGTAATGCTGTTCGATCCGAAGACACTGATTGTATCGGCCATGATCCGAAGCAATGGATGTCTCAACCAATCGGAATAAAAAGAGTAAGTGTGCGTGTTCCGCGTACCATTGATCACGCCGCCCGCCTCCGTCACGTCATAATGTGTGTAAACGCGTAGAACATCGGAATAAGCGCCATTGGGCAATTCCAGTGAACCTTCGGCATCAACATTCCCCATGATCTGTCCGCTTCGCGTCATCGTACCGATCGTTTCAAGTTCATAAGTAGCGCTTACGGGATCTTGCCATGTCGTGCCGAATGACGATGGATACTTCAATATCATGGGACCATCACTGAAGGCCGTATGCACATCTGTCGGAGGCAGCAAAGGCTGAAATTCATAGGTTATATCCTCCCCCATCAATACGATCCCATCCATATCCGCACGGTAGATCAATGTGTCATCACCATCAGAGAGCAGATGGGTGGAAGTTGGATATCCTGCGGCGAATTCGAAGGTCGCCACATCAAGCACATTGTACACCACTTGTGAATCGGCCACTAACGCGGAATGCTCCCAGGAAGCACCAGCACCAGCATTCCCCGGCGGCGTGAATTGACTATTCCGATGTACATGGTAAGTGGCTCCCACCGCTGGAGTGTTGCGTGCATGTTCCAAGGTTGGCCCCTGCGCCGAGACCGCGATCGGAAGAAGACCTAAAAGGGCGATGTACTGAACTTTCATCTTGATGATCTGGATTTGAAGTGCGGAAGTTAGACACTTCACCGATCGGGAACGCTGCCTGATGCCCAGGATCTCTTCTCTTTGCATCACCGATCATGAAGTTCAGCGTTAGCGAGCTCAGTGAGCTCATCCGCCACCGGCGCACCATCTATCCCAAGGATTATTCGCCGCGCGAAGTGCACCGTGAGATCATTGAAAAAGTGATCACCAACGCGAGTTGGGCACCAACGCATGGCATGACACAGCCGTGGCGCTTCACGGTCTTCACCGGTGACGCCCGCAAAGAACTTTCGCACTGGCTGGAGGCCGAATATCATCGGGTAACCCCGCCGGAAAAAGTGATGCCGCGCAAATTGGAGAACCTCACCCAGCGGCCCCTGCAAAGCAGCGTGGTGATCTCGATCGGCATGAAGCGAGACCCCAATGGGAAGATCAGCGAACTGGACGAGCTCTGTGCCACGGCGAGCGCAGTGCAGAACATGTGGCTTACCTGTACCGCTTATGGCCTCGGCGGCTTCTGGGCCACCAGCGCGATCCTTATGGGCGATCGGTTCCGAGATCATATCGGCTTGGGCGAAGGCGATCGGGCACTCGGACTTTTCTTCATGGGTTACCCTGCGCTCGAATGGCCGAAAGGCTACCGCAAACCCCTCGATCAGTTCGTGACCTGGAAGAAGAGTTGATCAATGCTGCTGCGGCTCACCAACTTCCAGGACCATCCCACCGATCACAGGTACATGGTCTTCAATTTCTCAACTTCACAGATGGCTGGAGAATTCATGGACGGGCTTACCATGAAGGCGATACCGTTCGAGGCGGATGATGGCAGTGGTCCGCCCTTCCTGATCGGCGTGAAAAAGCAATACCGGGAACGCGCAGTGGAGGTGAATTACACTGTGATCGGCCGGCATCGCGAACGGTTCATCGGCGATCCGGT
>JAEYYE010000128.1 GCA_023430945.1 Bacteroidota bacterium | reverse complement strand
GATCCTGGCAAGGTGCAGGATCTCTTCACGTGACATCAACTGATCTTTGGGAAGGAACTTCTGATCGTGCGGCATGCAATACGTGCAGCGCAGATCGCACTTATCGATGATGCTGATCCGCAGGCTGCGATGGATGCGGCCGTATCGATCGACGAGATCAGCGCCTGGCATCCTTCAAAGTTAGATCGTCCTCAACTCCGCCTTGTTCCATCGTCCTTCCGCGATCCCGGTCGGATCTATCCTGCATCATCGGTGCGGCGAACACGAAGAGCGCATAGTACAGCGCGAACAATGTGGCGCCGGCCTGCGTTTCGATGGTGTCATCTGAAAGTGATCCGATGCCAAGGATGATCGCCCACGCCACGAAGAGATCACTCCGCCAGGCTTTCATTCTCCTGGCAGGCCACCATAAGCAAACGAAGGCGAAGAGAAGACCTGGCACTCCGAAACTGATCAGCAATGTGAGGTATTGGTTATGCGCACGGTGGCGCCATTCCTTCGCCAGTGAGGTATTCATGCGTTCATACTCGCGATCGAACTCGATCTGCGTATCACCTGTGCCGACACCAATGAGCAGGTGCCGAGAAGCGATCGCGATCCCGGCCTTCCAGTATTCCAGCCGCATCGGTACGGAATGGCCGCTCACCCTTCCTTCGCTGAAATACTGATCGATCTCGAACATCACCTCATCGAACCGATCATGCGATCGCGATCTCGTTCCCCACAAGGCGCTCGGGATCCCTGCCTCCACGCGATCCACATCGGTGTCGCTCAGGCTCATGATCCCGGCACTGTCCTTCGGAAGTCCGAGGGACGCGAGATAACGGAACAACGTCGGGTATAATAAATGCCCTCTCCCATCCAACGAATCGAGCCGCATGGAACTGCGCCGGTACCAGACCCGATCCACTTCACCCCAGGCGATGCGCGACCACACCGGTTCACCATTCTCCATCTGGCGATCGGCCATGTGCACATAGGCTTCACCGCCCGCACTTTGCCTTGGAAGGTCCTGGGCAGTGTGATCATTGAACGCGTAACGTTCCTTCAACTGCAACGCCACCCAACCGATCCCGATGATCAGTGGAACGATGGATGCAGCCCGGATCGCCCATTTCCACACTTTCGGCCGCTGACAGCTCCATCGCCAGAATAGTGCGATCGCGACCAATACGAGCACAAGGAACGACTGCATGCTTCCCAGGCGATCGATGAAAAACACGCACCAGCCCACCGCTGCGAGATGCGCAATTATCCGCCCTGCCGATCTGCCGGCGAAATGAATGAGGATCACGATCGATAAGCAAAGCAGCATCGCCAGCCTGATATGGCTGATGAACACGGACAGATCGCGGTAATCGGCGAGCCAGCCTTCGCTTACGACACAAACGATCGTACTGGCCACAACACTCCACGCACCCAGGAGAAGGATCGCTCTGTACTCCGATCGATCAAGCCGTGGAGAACTGCCGAGCACCACACCGAAGACCAGTACGGGAAGGAGGATCCGGACGAGATCGAGGCCCCATTTCAGACCTTCGGATGAGGTCCAGAGCAGGCCGATCACATGCAACAGAAAGAAACCGATGAAAAAAGCCGGAGCCGGGCGAAAGGCCCGGCTCCATCGTTCATTGTCCTTTCTGATGACCCCTTCGGCGATCCAGTTGATAACCAGAAGGATCTGCGCCATGCTCAGCAATGCCGTGCTCCAGGGCAGCAGGATCAAGCAAAGGCCCAGCGCCGCTACATGGATCGACCGGAATGGATCGGCAGTGCGCATTGCGATCGCCGGAGCAGCCGTCAATGCAGGATCTATTTGCCTACCCGGCCGGTACCAGCGAGTATATCGGAATAGCTGTCGCCGTTGAGCACTTCAACCGCTTTGCGTATGTAGGGATCGGTCTCCATCGCAGCCTTCGCACGGCCGGTCTGGAAATGGTAGCGTGAAACGAGTTCGCTGCGCAACACCTCCTCGATATCGGTGCGGAAACGCACCAGGTCCTCACTCCGATCGGGCGTCACTTCCTTGCGAAGCGCTTCGATCGCTTCCTTCGCATGCTCGTAGTAACGCTCCTGTTTCGCCTTCTCCTCCAATTCCTCCAGCGCATCAACGGTTTCCGTATCGTAGTCGAAATGCCTTCCGTTCACGAATGAAACGAAATCGGTGTAGATCGCATCGGTGATCTTGAAGTTCTCGGCCGATCCGATATCGGGATTCTCCAGCCGGTACTTGGTGGCGAAGTCGAAGATCAGGTCGCTGCTGTAAAGGCCACCCACGACCTTTGCAAGTTCCGGATCCTCAACAGGCAGATCGGGCAGGATCCCACGTCCATCGAACACAGGCCTGCCATTGCGCGTCTTGAACTCAGCCGTGGTATCGGCCTGGAATTCGATGGCCTTTCCGGTGCTGTCGCGGTGCGCGTAATCAAGCTTCTGGATACACCGGCCGCTGGGGATGTAGTATTTCGCCACAGTGACCTTCAGCTTGCTGTTGTAGAACAGATCGCGTGTCTGCTGCACAAGACCCTTCCCATAGGTACGATCGCCGATGATCACTGCCCGATCAAGGTCCTGCAGGGCACCGCTCACGATCTCGCTGGCACTGGCGCTCTGGCCATCGACCAACACCACCAACGGGATCTCTGCATCCAAAGGTTCGCTCAGGGTCTTGTAGGCCTTATCCCATTCCGGAATACGGCCCTTGGTCTCGACCACAAGTTCATTCTTCGGAACGAAAAGGTTCACGATGTTCACCGATTCACGCAGAAGTCCACCACCATTTCCACGTAGATCGAGCACCAGTTTCTGCGCCCCCTGATCCTTCAATTCCTTCACGGCATTACGCACTTCCTGGCTGGCGGTCTGGGTGAAACTGTTCAGTTTGATGTAGCCCACGCCATTGGTCTCGTTCAGGATACCCTTGTAAGGCACATCGGGGATCTTGATCTCCTCGCGTTGGAGTGAATGGGTGATGGGTTCGCCGCCATTGCGCCGGGTCACCACGCTTACGCTGCTGCCGGCCTGGCCCTTCAACAGTTTGCTCACTTCCTCGGTGTTCATGCCGCTGATCTTGCGGCCATCCACTTCCACGATCTCATCGCCCGCCCAGATCCCTGCTTTCATCGCGGGAAATCCTTCGTACGGTTCACTGATCAGCACCTTTTCCTCTTTCTTCTTGATCAAGGCACCGATGCCACCATACTGGCCGGTGGTCATGAAGCGATAATCCTCAATATCGCTTTCCGGGATGTATTGCGTGTAGGGATCGAGCGAAGCGAGCATCGCATCGATGCCGGTCTTCATCAGCTTGCCGGGCTGCGTATCATCCACGTAGTAGATGTTCAGCTCCTTGTACAGCTCGGTGAAGATCTCCAGGTTCTTGCTGATCTCGAAGAAGCTGTCGCCCGCTGAAATGGTGAATGCGCCACCACCGGCGATCGCGGCGGTAAGGAGCCAGATCTTCCAGCGGGGTGCCTTGCGTGAAGTGTTGTTGTCCATTTTTACTTGAAATGTTCTGGTACCGGATCATGTCCATGGCCACCCCACGGGTTGCAGGAGATGATCCGCTTGATCGTGAGATAGCCGCCGCGGAAGGCACCGAAACGTTGAAGTGCCTGCGATCCATATTCGGAGCACGAAGGTGTGTAGCGGCAGGCACCCGGCAGAAGCGGAGAGATGATGTACTGGTAAAGCTTCACCAGTGCGATCAGGGGCAGCGCGAGCAACCTAGCCATGTTCCTTCATCCAACGGTCCAACGACCGCAATATTTTCGTTCTGGTCTCTGAAAAGGTGATCGGCGTACGCCCCTGGTAGATGAAAAGCCAGGCACATTGCACCTTCGCCGATCGAAGCCGTTCCTGATAGGGATGCTTGCCCGTACGCCACGCTTCGCGCATGAGCCGGCGCATGCGGTTGCGGTGCACCGCCCGCTTCATGTATCGGCGCGGTACCGCGAATGCCACCTGGGCCGGTTCTATCGTTGGCAATCCCATCTTCTTTCCCACCAGTTTGAGCGGACTTTCGTGCACGGCTTTTCCGGTGGTGACCACTTCCTTCATCCTTAGTTGCCCGCACAACCGCTCCTCTTTCGTAAAAGTAGCG
>JAEYYE010000054.1 GCA_023430945.1 Bacteroidota bacterium | reverse complement strand
CGGCGAGCAGGAAGTTGCGCTGGGTGCGGGCCAGGTCCAGATCGCGGCGGATGGCGCGCCAGGTAAGGTACAGCACCGCCAGAACGATCAGCATGAAGACAAGGCCTTCACCCACGATCATGCGCATGGCCCGCGGCCCGCTGGGAATATCCGGTGGAACACCACCGAGGATCTCCACCTGACCGGCGAGCCGCACCACCATTTCATCCTTCTGCACCAACAGGATCGCCCACCAGATGAACTGCAGGAGGATGTAGACCCCGAGCACCGCGAAAAGGATGTACGTGGTACGTTGCGAGCGGCGCCTCATGGATCAAAAATAGATGGTGTGAATGGGAGGCTCCTTATATTGCCCTCGCAGGATGTCCATGGACCCACAAGCCGCCAAAGCATTCATCTTGGCGAAACTGCGGCACGAGCTTCCCGAAAGCCGCGCCTACCACAGCCTGGAGCATACGCTCGATGTGTACGCGAGCGCGATCGGGATCGCCGAGAGCGAAGGCATCACCGGCGAAGGGTTCACGCTGTTGAAGGTGGCCGCGTTGTTCCACGATTCCGGTTTCACCGAGCAGGATGATGACCATGAGAATGCCAGTTGTGCGATCGTGAGACGTGTGCTTCCCGGCATGGGTTTCAATAGCGGCCAGGTGGATGCGGTCTGCTCCATGATCCTTTCGACCTGCATACCGCAGTCTCCGAAGAACATCCTGGAACAGATCCTTTGCGATGCCGATCTTGATTATCTGGGCCGCAATGATTTCATCCCGATCGGGAACAGGCTGTTCAAGGAGATGCGCACCTTCGGCATCCTTTCCACGGAAATGGAGTGGCAGCAACTGCAGTTGAAATTCCTGGAACAGCACAAGTACTTCACCAGGACCAACCGCACCACGCGTGAGCCGGTGAAGCAACAGCACCTCGAAGGTGTGCGCCAATGGCTTGAACGCCACACGGGGGCAAAATGAAAGACCCCGGCCGATCGGCCGGGGTCCCTGGTGGTGCCTCCCAGAATCGAACTGGGGACACATGGATTTTCAATCCATTGCTCTACCAGCTGAGCTAAGGCACCATTACTTTGTCCGATCCACTGGCAAATTCGCCGGACAGGGCCGCAAAGATAGACAGATCTCTGAACCATGGAAGATCCTTTCGATCTTGTGATCGATGCAGGCAATACCCGTACAAAGATCGGCTGGGCCAGGAACGGGCGGATCGAGCGTTGGCGCACGGTGGATCGCATCGGCGCCGAGCTGTTGAAGGAGCTCTCTGATGAAGAGTTCCGATCCGTGGTGATCGGTTCCGTAGGTTCTCCGCAGGATGGATCGATCTCCGTGCTGGAGCGGAAAGCGCCGGTGTTGAACATTTCGGGATCCACGCCGCTCCCGATCGGTAATGATTATTCTACCCCTGCCACACTTGGTGTGGATCGGATCGCGAATGCGGTCGGCGCCTGGAGGATGTTCCCCGACCGGCCGGTATTGGTGATCGATGCCGGTACGTGCATCACCTATGATCTGGTGGAGAACGGAAGGTTCGCAGGGGGTGCGATCAGTCCCGGCAGGCAGATGCGTGCAAAGGCCATGCATGCCTATAGTGCACGGTTGCCGTTGGTGGGTCCGGTGGAAGATGCACCGCTCCTCGGCCGTTCCACGGAGGAAGCACTGGCCTCCGGCGTTCAGCATGGGATGATCAACGAGATCCGCGGAATGATCGAAGGATTCAGGCACCAACGGAACGATATGGCCGTTATCCTCACCGGGGGAGATGCCCTGGCCGCCGCTCGCGCGCTTAAAAGTGGCATCTTTGCGCACCCGTTACTGACCCTGGAAGGATCGTATGCGATATTGTTACATGTTCGTGAAGCTCATGGCTTTGGCCGCGCTGGTACCCACCGTGGCCCTGGGCCAGGGGCAGCAGGGTAGTGGCTCGCCATATTCCGCCTATGGGCTGGGCGATCTCACAGGCACCACGCAGGTGGCCCAAGCGCTCATGGGTGGCGTGGGCGTGGGTCTTATCGATCCATACAGCGTGATCTCCGCCAATCCGGCATCGTACGTTTCGCTGCGCGTGCCGGTCTTCGAGACCGGCCTGGTGGGCCGCGCCATCGATCTGCGCACCGAAAATGCGAAAGCGACCGGCGGGCGAACCGATATCCTCGGCCTTTCGCTCGGTGTTCCGGTGGGTCGTGGTAATCTGCAACAGGGAACGGCCCAGCCAGCGAACCGGTGGGGTTTCGCATTCGGGCTTTCGCCCGTCTCCAAGGTGGGTTACCAGATCAGTGAACAGCGCAACGATGTACGCTTCGAATACAGTGGCGATGGTGGCCTTAACCGCGCCTTTCTAGGCCTGGGGCTGGTGGTCTGGCAAACCAACGATACGATCAATAAGGGCAGCCGGCTCTCGATCGGAGCTGACCTGAACTATCTTTTCGGGAATATCGAAGAGACTCGCAAGGCCTATTTTTCAAGCGGATCGAACCATTACAATTCCAGCGTAAGCTCCAGGCTGATCGTTCGATCGCCAACGGCCACCACGGGTCTTCAATTCTCGGGCGACCTCATTACGCTTGCCAAAGCCCAGGCCCCTCTTCAACGGAAAAGAGCAGAACGGCAGGATGAAGCCGAAAAAGTGAACAACCGGAGCGCTGAACCGCTTCGTTATACGATCGGCCTGAGCGCGGAACTGCCTGCTTCACTCTACGCCGAACGCACCGAGTTGATCAATTCCTTCGCTGTCGGATCCTCCGGTGTTGAGTTTCCTTACGATACGCTTTCATTCCGGGAAAGTGAACCGGGCCGCGTGGATCTGCCGCTCCTCTTTGGTGTCGGTCTCAGCGTATACAACAGCCGCTGGACGCTCTCGGCCGAGCATAAGCGAAGGGATTGGGCGCAATTCGCCGTGCGGGTGGAGGACCAGCAGTTCCGATCGGAACTCACCGCGCACGAGATCTACGCGATCGGCGCGGGATTCACGCCGGCAGGTGATCGCCGGGGCACGCTCCTCCAGCGGACCACCTACAAGGCCGGCGTGCGCTACAGCAGGGATTATCGCATGGTACTGGGCCAGCAGCTCCAGGAGATCGGCATGGGCTTTGGAATTGCGCTGCCCGTTATGGCGCCCGCCACCCGCAGCAGGGTGAATCTAGGTGTCGAATTCGCTGAAAAAGGCACTACGGACAACGGTCTGCTGAAGGAAAGATCGGTGAATTTCTTCGTGGGTGTGACCATAACACCGGATGTAAGAGAACAATGGTTCAAGAAAAGAAGACTGGAATGATCAACCTCCTGAGGATCACACTCGTCGCAAGTTCAGTTGGCATCGGGATCGCGGGCTTTGCCCAGGGCGATTTCGGATCGGATCCCGAACAGTGCAAGATGAACATCTCGCTGTACCAGGATGCGATGAAGAACAACAACCTGGTGGAAGCATACCGCCCATGGAGGAAGATCCTGGAGATCTGCCCGGCATGGAGCAAAGGCGTTTACCAGAACGGCACCAAGATCATGAACGGTTTGATCGCCGCTGAAAAGGATCCCGCACGCAAACAACGGCTCGTGGATTCACTGTACCTCGTACACGATATGCGGATCCAGTACTTCGGTGAGGAAGCTTATGTATTGGGCCGGAAAGGACTTGATGTTTTGATCAATGAGCCGGACAGTTGCGAGAAAGCATTCGGTGTGCTGAAGACCGCCGTGGAGAAAGGTGGGGTGAACAGTGAAGCGGGAACGCTCAGCGGTTATTACCAGGCGTTGGGCTGCCTGTACGGAAAGGAAAAGGCCACCAAGGAGCAGATGCTCACGGATTACGTGATGATCAACGATCACCTGGAAAAGAACCTTGCCGATACCACGCGCACCGATCTGCAGTACTATTCACAGGCCCGTGATGTGGTGAACAGCATCTTCTTCAAAGTGGCCGAATGCAGCGACATCGGCCGGATCGTGGGCGATATGATCAAGGCGAAGCCTGATGATGTTGAATTGAAGGGCCGTTTGCTGAAGGTGTTGAACGCGAAGGATTGCACCGACCAGGAGATCTACCGGAGCCTTGCCGAGGATGTGCATCGCGCGCAACCCAGCAACGAAAGCGCCTACAGTCTTGCCATGCAGCTCGTTCGGCAGAACGACATGTCAGGCGCGCTTCGCTACATCAAGGAGGCGGTCGATCTGTGCAAGGGCTGTCCGGATAAGGCGAAGTACCTGTTGAAGGCAGGCCAGATCGCGAGCGCAGCAGGCAGTCATTCACAGGCACGCAGCTACGCGAACCAACTGCTGCAGATGGACCCGAAGAATGGTGAAGCGATCATGTTGATCGGCAATGCGATAGCGGCCCAGGCGGCTTCATGCGAAGCACCCGAATCCTGGGCGGTGTACTGGCTGGCGTACGACTATTACCAGCGTGCAAGAAGCACCGATCCAACCGTTGCGGACAAGGCTGGCGAGCGCATGGCCTCGAGCCAGGGAAGGTTCCCGACCTCTGGTGAAGCGTTCTTCCACCAGCTCCAGGATGGGCAGACCGTGCAGGTAACCTGTGGCGGACTGAACGAAAGCACCACGGTAAGGACAAGGAAGAATTGATCATCTCACGATCGATCGCTTTGGGTGTTCCCGCCATTATCCTGGCGGGAACACTCTTTTCCTGCCAGAACGATCTGGACCGGGTGGCGGCGATCGATGTGCCTGCGGAAGCACCCGACCGGATCACCTTCGGCGCAGAATATCACTTCACCGATTCGGGTGAAGTACGGAATATCCTGAAAGCCGGCCGGATCGATGAATACCGATCGGAACCGGAGCATACCGAGATCACCGAAGGCCTGGAACTCACATTCTTCGACAGCCTCGGCCAACCGGGCAGCGTGCTTACCGCCCGGCGCGGAACCATCATTCCTGCGCAGGAAAAGATGGAGGTGTACGAGGAAGTCGTGTTCGTGAACGCGAACGGCGATCGGCTCGAGACCGAACAGCTCACCTGGCTACAGGACAGTGGCAAGGTGCATACGGACAGGGCGGTGCGGATCAAAAGGGGCGGCGACATCATCCACGGCCACGGGCTGGATGCGAACCAGGACCTGAGCCAGTACACCATCCATAGGATCACAGGCGAGCTTTACGTCGCGGAGGATGATACCTTGGCCCCATGATGCTGCGCAAGATCTCCCGTTTCATGGAACTTTTCTGGCTGGCCCTTGCCATCAGCCTCGGCCTTTCGGCGATCTACATCATCGCTGTGGACGGCTGGGAGGAAGGGCAGCGGTGGATCTGGTTCCCCTTGATCGCTCTCGCCATGTACATCTTCCGCAGGATCACACGCCACAAGCTGGAATCCATCGAGGATATGCGGCGGCAGAGAAGGGGCGAATAGTCCGGCTATCTTTGCTGAAGCTGCCGGCGGAACAGAGCAGCACTATTGGGCCCTACGGATCTCATCCTCATAGTCGTTTCGATCGCTGTTTCGGCGATGTGCTCCGGGCTGGAGATCGCATTTCTCAGCAGCAACAAACTGTACATCGAGCTCGAACGGAAACGTGGTGCCATCTGGGCCCGGCTGGTCTCGGGGCTTTACAAGCGGCCCGGCCGGTTGATCGGTTCACTGCTCGTCGGCAACAACATCGCGCTGGTACTTTACGGTATTCTCATGGCCGAACTGCTCGAGCCCTGGCTCCGCACGTTCGGGCTGGGCGATGCGTTCGTGCTCATCACCCAAACGATCATAAGTACGCTGGTGATCCTCATCCTGGCGGAATTCATCCCAAAGGCGGCCTTCCGCATCGATCCGAACGGTGCCCTCAGCATTTTCGCGATCCCGCTCCAGGCCATGTACGTGATCCTGTGGCTTCCCACCATGATCATGACAGGCATCAGCGAACTCGTGCTCAGGATCTTCGGGATCCGCACCAAGCCTGGTGAGGTCGTGTTCGGCCGGGTCGATCTCGATCAATTCCTGAAGGAGATCGGCAGTAACGATCAACAGCAGGAGAGCAAGCTGGACGCCGAAGTGGAATACTTCAAGAACACCTTGGAGTTGAGCAACATCAAGGTGCGTGAACTGATGGTGCCCCGTGCGGAGATCGAAGCGATCAGCGTTGATGTGGACATGGCCACGCTGAAGAAGAAATTCATCGATACCGGATTGAGCAAGATCCTGGTGTACAAGGAAAGCATCGACAACATGATCGGTTATGTGCATGGGTATGAACTCTTCAGGCGCCCGCGTACCGTGCGATCGGTGATGCGGCCGGTGAACTTCATCCCCGGCACCATGCCTGCCGATGAATTGCTGCAGATCTTCATCAAACAGCGCACCCATGTGGCCGTGGTGGTGGATGAATTCGGCGGAACGGCCGGCATGCTCACGATCGAGGATGTGGTCGAATCCATTGTGGGTGACATCGATGATGAGCACGATGTACCCGAGGAAGTGGAGGAACGCCTGGGCCCGAACGAATTCCTGCTGAGCGCCCGTTGTGAGGTGCACCACCTGGTGGAGACCTACCGGCTGGCTATACCGCTCAGCGATGAATACGATACGCTGGCCGGTTTCATCATGCACAGCACCGGCGATGTGCCAGAGCAGGGGGATGTGCTGGAGATACCGCCGTACAAGATCACGGTGGTGCAGGTGGCGCACAGCCGGATAGACCTGGTAAGGCTCGAAGTGATCGACGCCGAAAAAGGTTTCATTACCTGATCCTGCGCACGGTCCCTGCCCCTGGATCGGTGCTTTCATACAGCGATCCAAGTCCGATCGGTGGGCAAACGCACCAAGTTGACGAAAGTCCCGTTCCATAAGGGGTTGGATCCTATATTTGCAACCCTCATTAAACAAGGCAAATGGCAGTCATTGGCAAGATCCGCGAGCGCAGCGGCCTTCTTCTCGTACTGGTGGGTGGAGCGATCGTGCTCTTCATCCTGGGCGATATCATGGGAGGCGGCAACATGGGCCGCAGGGATCAGGTGCTGGGCACCGTAGGCGATGAAGAGATCACCGCCATGGAATTCGAGCGTCGCGTGAACGACGAAGTGGAGAGCTACCGGAACGATTTCGGACAAACGGTGAACGCGCAGATGACCGAACAGGTGCGCAACAGTGTCTGGAACGAGATGGTGAAGGAACGTGTACTTCTCGATCAGGTGAAGGATGCCGGCTTCGCGCTCACCAAGCCCGAGTACGATGATATCCGTTTCGGGAACAACGTTCTTCCCGATTTCAAGAACCAACCGAACTTCCAGGGGCCTGATGGGCAGCCCAACAAACAGGCGTTGCAACAGTATTTCAGCAACGTGCAGATGAACGCACCGGTATACCACGAGATACAGAAGCGCCGGATCACGGAGAACCGCCTTTATTCGAAGTACAACAACCTGGTGAAGAAAAGCATCCATGTGAATACGCTCCAGGCGAAGGATGAGCATCTTGCCAAGAACACGAAGGCCACCTTCAACTTCGTGGCGAAGCGGTACGATAGTGAGCCGGATAGCTTGTATACTGTGAGCGAGAAGGAGCTCGATCGCTACTACAACGAGCACAAGAACGATCTGAAGTACAAGCAGAAGCCCGGCCGTCGTTTCGAATACGTGTATTTTCCGGTCACTCCTTCGGAAGGCGATAGGCAGGACCTGCGTTCGCAGATGATGGACCTGAAGAAGGATCTTGCCACCACACAGAACGATTCACTTTTCGTGGTGAGCAACAGCGATAACCGATCCTACCAGGCAACACCTTATGTGGCCGGCACCGCCGATCAAGCCAACGACACGCTCATCCTCAATGCACAGGTCGGGGAGGTGATCGGGCCTTTCGTGGAGGGCGATGTATGGAAGCTCGTGAAGGTGAAGGAGCTCGCAAAAGTGCCGGAAGCACGTGTGCGCCACATCCTTCTCAGTACGCAGGAGGCGGGCAAGACCGAGGAACAACAGAAGAAGCTCGCCGACAGCCTGCTCACCGTTATCAAGCGCGATCGGAGCAAGTTCGAGGATCTGGTGACCAAGTTCAGTGATGATCCCGGAAGCGTGAGCACCGGTGGTGTGTATGAGTGGTTCGACAAGACGCGCATGGTGCCTGAGTTCACCTCAGCCAGCTTCGATCAACCCGTCGGTGCGATCACCATCGCGAAGACCACATATGGTTTCCACATCGTTGAGGTGTTGGGCCAGCGCGAACGTGACGAACGCCGTGTGGTCACCATTGAAAGAAGCATGAAGCCTTCACCCGCCACTTTCAAGGAAGCCTATCGGCAGGCCAACGATCTTTCATTGCGCAATACCGATGTGGAAAGCCTGCGTAAGGCGGCAGAGGAAAAAGGCCTGGTGATGACACCGGTGGAGGATTTCCGCCCCGATATGCGCAACGTGCCCGGCCTGCAGGAACCGGGTGAAGTGATCACATTCGTGAATCGGGCCGAGGTTGGCGATATCAGTGAACCGCTCGCGTCAGGCGATGGTTACG
This sequence comes from Bacteroidota bacterium, assembly GCA_023430945.1. Classification (GTDB taxonomy): domain Bacteria; phylum Bacteroidota; class Bacteroidia; order Flavobacteriales_F; family PHOS-HE28; genus PHOS-HE28. The sequence continues at coordinate 12,526 of JAEYYE010000054.1, read as the reverse complement.
TGGTGGCCGTGGTAACCGGGATCCGCAATGAAGGCACCCCACGGTTGGAGGATGTCCGCGAACAGTTCACCGCCGAGGTGATCAAGGAGAAGAAAGCCGCAGACTTCATCAACCGCATGCAGGGAAAGACCGATCTGAACGCCCTGGCCTCGGAGCTTGGTGTTTCGGTACAGACCGCGAACGACCTTCCGCGCAACAGCACTTCATTGCCTGGCGGCCTGACGGAGCATGTGGTGATCGGCCAGATCTTCGCAATGAACGCGGGTGATGTGAGCAATCCGCTGCAAGGCGAGAACGCGGTGTACGTAGTGAATATGATCAGCAAGACCGAGGCTCCTGAACCCACTGACCTTGCCGCTGAGAAGACCTCACTTGCGCAACGCCTTCGCGGCCGCGCGGAGAGCGGTCTTTTCAACGCATTGCGTGAATCAGTGGGTGTGAAGGACGAACGCGCGAAGTTCTATTGATCGTTGGATCGATGAACAAAAGAGCCGGATCGGATCGATCCGGCTCTTTTGCTTTTCAATATTCTGGATCGCATTCGAGTGAATGGTGGCCACCCACATGTTCGGAACGGCAACGGCTTCTTGCCGGATCAATAAATACGGATCGGACCATTTGCCTGGCCATCCCATGCCGTTCCGATCCTCATGATCAACACTACAGGAAACTTGATGAAGATCCAACAACTCCATCGTCGTGTAGCCACACACATGATTTTCGATCGTCATTGGTTACACAGATCTGCCAGATCCCGGGATCAAGTCGATCGATCAGCAAAAAGGTGAAGGCCCGATCCATGCGGATCGGGCCTTTTCGAAGATCGAGTTGAAGTCCGTTCAACGCACGATCAGTAATTTTTCCGAACGCTGATCCCTACCCTTGAAGATCCGCACCACGTACACACCGGCGGCGATCCCCGATAGGTCGATGTCCATGGAGCTTTGTGGGCCGATCGATCGGCCTGAGCGATGGATCATGCGGCCTGCTGGATCGATCACCTCCAGTGAACGGATCACTTCATTGCCGCCATTGCTTACACGGAACGCGCCATCAGCAGGGTTCGGATGGATGGTCCAATTGTTCACTTCGACCTCTTCGATCGACAACGGGCCACAGAGCGCAGCGCTTACCAGGATCTGGTAAGGTCCGCTTGAATTGTTGAAGGGGTCATCAAGGATGGGCACGTAGTAGGTTCCAGCAGGCAGGTCCTGGTAGATGTAGGAGGTGTTCCCATCACCGCAAATGGTATCCGTAATTGCTGTAAAGAATGTCACTTCATCCGTGGGACACGTTGTTGTGAGCCAGCCCAATGTGTTGGCCCATACAGGATCCTGGCCGCAGTACGAAACGGTGACATTGCTGCAGGCGAGCAGGCTGAATGAATGCCATGCGACAGGGGCCGTGTTGGGATGTGCCGGCAGAAAATCACCCGCATCCGTAGCGCCGGTGTTGTCGCCGCTGAATTGCAGGAAATTCCCGATCTGCAATTCCTGTGGCGTCACACTGCTGCATTCATCGTTATCCGGCACACCGCACGATGTGGCGGAAACAGTGAGCGTGTATTCACCGAAGGAGTTGTTGAACTCATCACGCAGCACGGGGATGTAATATGTTCCCGCAGGTACGAGATCGAAGGCGAAGGTGGCGTTCCCATCTCCGCAAAGTGAATTGTCCACCCATGCTGCCGGTGCCCCGTTCAAGGGATCGCCCGGGCAGGTCAGGAGCATCAGGCCAAGCGTATTGGTCCATGCCGGATCGGTACCGCAGTAATTGATCTGGATGTAAGTGCAGCTCGTGGTGGTAACGGCGTGCCAAACAACAGGTGCTCCTTCAAGATCACCGGGTACGAAATCGCCATTTCCCGTAGCGAGGCTGTTATCGCCAGCGAATGTGATCGTATCGCCGGCCAGCAATACGGTGGGCACTGCATCCGTACAGAGATCGTTCTCTGCAAGTTGGGGGCAGGCGGTGGTCGTCACATTGATCGAATAGGCACCGATCGAACCTTCGATCTGCGGTACCGCGATGTAATAGGTGCCGGGCGGCACGCTCCAATGCTCATAGATGGTGTTGCCGTTATCGCACGCGGTGAAGGAACTGGGTCCGCTGTTGATCGTACCCGGGCAATCCGTGAAGAGGAACCCCCAGGTCTGTTGCCATACGGGATCCTGTGCACAATAGTCGTACGTGATGTTCATGCACGTGGTGGTGGTGAACGCATGCCATACCACTGAAGCACCCAGGAAAGGTGAGGTGGTGGCGAAATCGCCTGCGGAAGTGGCTGCGGTATTATCGCCGGTGAAGGTGAGCGAACCGCCCTCGGTCAATGGAACGGGTACTACTTCAGCGCATAGGTCCGTGGATTGTGCAGCGGCATTGAACGTGGGCAACAGGATCGCCACGCTCAGCATGATCCGCTGGCAGAGTGGTAGAAGTTTCATCATTGGTGTTCTCTTATGGGCTGCAATTTATGGGTCGATGGGCCGCCATCGGGTCTTCAAGTGTTCCGTGGAGATGGATAAGTGACCTTGGCGCTGTTCCACTATTGTTCATTTCTCCCACTTCTTCCCACCACGTATTGCTGCGTATTCTGCAGCGGTATCAAGCTTTCGATGAACTTTTACTACACTTGTTGCGTTGCAAGATATCAACATAGGGTAAAAAAGTGGGACGAGGTGGTAAAAAGTGGGCGATTTCGTCTACTTTCGCATCGATCTCGCATGGTCTCGAATGCTGAACCTTCTGGGCGAATACGAACTCCGATCGGATGCAAAAGGGCGTCTGATGCTGCCTTCCGGCCTGCGCAAGCAGTTGGCCGGCGAGGTGGAGAAGGGGTTCGTGATCAACCGGGATGTTTTCAAGCCCTGCCTGGTCCTCTATCCAATGGTGGAGTGGGAGCAAACGCAATCCATGATGCGGCGGTTGAACCGCTTCGTGGAGAAGAACCTCGAATTCATCCGCCGCTTCATGAACGGGGCGACGCAGGTGGATCTCGATGCCAGCGGAAGGCTCCTGCTGCCGAAGTCGCTTACCGATCACGCCGGCATCAGGAACGATGTGGTGCTGATCGGAATGGTGGACAGGATCGAGGTCTGGAGCAAGGAGAAGCATTCTCAGATGCTGCGCGAGAAAGTGGACCTCACGGCACTCGCCGAGGATGTGATGGGCAGCCTGGGCAATAACGATGGCCAGTGAGTACCACGCTCCCGTTCTTTTACAAGCCTGTCTCGAAGGATTGAACATCAACCCCGGTGGCACCTATGTCGATGTCACGTTCGGCGGGGGTGGCCACAGCGCGGCTATCCTGGAGAAGTTGGACGGCAGGGGCCGGTTGATCGCTTTCGATCGCGATCGCGATGCTTGGGCGAATGCCGCATTGCTCCGATCGGAACTGCCTCAAGATGGTCCAGGATTCACGTTGGTTCGATCGGATTTCCGCTGGGTGCGCAATCACCTCCGTTTCCTGGAAGCACTTCCGATCGATGGGATCCTCGCTGATCTCGGTGTGAGCAGCCACCAGTTCGACACCGGTTCGCGCGGTTTCAGTTTCCGTTTCGAAGGTCCGCTGGATATGCGGATGGACCATCGCGCGAAGCGCACTGCAGCGGAGTTGCTGGCGCAAAGCGATCATGCTTCACTCAGTACGCTGCTGCGCAACTATGGTGAAGTGGATAATGCTTCCAGGGTCGCGCAACGGATCATCGCGGCCAACGCCGATCGGCCGATCCGCACAACGCAGGATCTGGTGAAAGTACTCGCTCCGGTGGCGCCGCGTGGAAAGGAGAACACTTTTCTCGCGCAGGTCTTCCAGGCGTTGCGGATCGCGGTGAATGATGAGCTCGGATCGCTACAGGCGTTGTTGGAACAGAGTGCCGATCTGATCAGGCCTGGTGGCCGCCTGGTGATCATGAGCTACCACAGCCTAGAGGATCGCATGGTGAAGAATTTCATGCGCAGCGGTGATCCCGGCGGAATTGAGAAGAAGGACATCTACGGAAATGTCGACCGGCCGTTCAAGCCTTTGAGCAGTAAAGCGATCCAGCCAACGGATCGGGAAATAGCACAGAATCCGCGTGCACGCAGTGCGCGCTTACGAATAGCGGAAAGGAAGTGAACAAGGTGAGGGAAAAGAAGCAGGAGCAGGAAGCGGCCGGTGAAAAGGCGGCGAAGGCCGCGGCTCCGGCGAAGGCCCGCCTGCCCAGAGGGTTGATCAGCATACTGAATGGATCGTTCCTCACGCGCGAGAACGTCCTGGGCAACATGCCCTTCATTCTTTTCTGCGCGGGGCTGATGATCATCTACATCGCTTACGGCTACCAGACCGAACGGATCGTAAGGCAGCTCGATCGTACCGGTAGTGAATTGAAGGAATTGCGAAGCGAGTACATCACAGTGCGATCGCAGCTCGAGAAGACCGAACAGCAAAGCCAGGTGGCATCGGGCATCGGTGCGCTCGGGCTGGAGGAAAGTCGTGAACCACCGGTGAAGATCGCTGTGGACAAGGACCTGTCGAAGATCATCCGCGGAGAATGAACGACGATCGCCAACTACGGATCCGCGCCAACCTGGTGTACCTGGTGCTGGTGCTGTTCGCCTGCGCCATCGCCGTCAAGCTCTTCACCATCCAGTTGATGGAAGGCGATCAATGGCGCGCCAAGGCGGAACACATCTCTACGACATACCGTGTCGTACAGCCCGATCGCGGTCATATCTACAGTGAGGATGGAAGGCTTCTCGCCACCAGCGTGCCCGAGTACGAAGTGCGCATGGACATGGTGCCGAAGGGTCTTACGGACGAGATCTTCCGCGAGAACATCGATTCGCTCGCCTGGCATCTCTCGCAACTGTTCCGCGATCGCACAGCGGGTGAGTACAAGCGCGATCTCACCGACGCGCGGCATCGCAAGGAGCGGTACCACATGATCAAGCGCCGTGCGGACCATATGCAGGTTCAGCAGTTGCGAAACTTCCCGATCTTCAGGCTGGGGCGTTTCAAGGGTGGATTGATCACCGAGAAGCGTACCGTACGGATCCGACCGTTCGGCAGGCTGGCATCGCGCACGGTGGGCTACGTATTGCGCGATAGCAGCGCGATCGGCCTTGAAGGCGGTTACAATGAAGAACTGCGCGGCGTAACGGGACGCAGGCTGGAGCGCAGGCTCACCGGCGGAGTATGGATGCCGATCGATGATGGCAACGGCGTGGACCCGATCCCGGGATCGGACATCCATACCACGATCGATATCAATCTGCAGGACGTGGCGGACCACGCGCTTGCCGCGCAATTGATGAAACACAATGCGCAATATGGTTGCGTGGTTGTGATGGAGGTGGCGACCGGACGCGTGAAGGCGATCAGCAATCTCACACGCACTGCGGATAGCGCTTATGTGGAAGATCTGAACTACGCGGTGGGTCACGCCACGGAACCGGGTTCAACATTCAAGCTTGCTTCCCTGATCGTGGGGCTTGAAGATGGTCTGATCCAGCCCACGGATACAGTTGATACGAAAAAGGGACAAGTGCGCTTCCATGATCGGATCATGCGCGATTCGCATGAGGGCGGTCATGGCAAGATCACCGTACAGCGTGCGTTCGAGTTATCGTCCAACACCGGCATCAGCGTAGCGGTGCACCGCGCTTACCAGAAAGAGCCGAAGAAGTTCATCGAAGGATTGAGGCGGCTTGGTCTTGATCAGCCATTGGGCGTAAGGATCCCTGGCGAAGCAAAACCGATCCTGCGCGGTCCAGGAGAGAAGGGTTGGAGCGGTGTGAGCCTTCCGTGGATGAGCATCGGTTATGAAACAGCGCTCACGCCTCTGCAGGTGCTGGCATTCTACAACGCGATCGCCAACAACGGAAAGTTGATGCGGCCACAGTTCGTGAGCAGGATCACACGCGATGGAAAGGTGGTCCATGAAGAGAAGCCGCAGGTCATCGATCCGCAGATCTGCTCACCACGAACGATCGAGATCGTACACGGGCTTCTGCAAGGTGTGGTGGACAGCGGAACCGCCACGAACCTGCGATCGGCGCACTTCAAGATCGCCGGAAAGACAGGCACCGCGCAGATCGCGCGCAACGGCAGCTATAAGCAGAACGGCGTGGCCTACCAGGCATCGTTCGTGGGATATTTCCCCGCTGATGCACCGAAGTACAGTTGCATCGTAGTGGTGAACGGACCCACCATGAGCGGTTACTATGGCAACGTGGTCGCCGGTCCCATTTTCACCGAGATCGCGAACAAGATCTACAGCAACCGTCTGGAACTGCAAACAGAGGAAACGTTCGCTGATGCCGTGGACAAACGGGTGCCGGTGAGCATGAGCGGCCATGCGGCCGAAACGCGTGCGGTTTTCGCCGGGCTCAACATCCCATTCACCGATGAAGCAGAAGGCGAATGGCTCGAAACCGTCTCAGCGGATACGTTGGTGAGGTTTCGCACGCGTGCAGTTCCAGTGGATCACATGGACATGGTCCCGAACGTGATCGGAATGGGATTGAAGGATGCCGTGTACATACTGGAGAACCGCGGTTACCGGGTGCTGTTGAACGGCAGCGGCATGGTGAAGAAGCAATCACTGCGCGGGGGATCGCGCGCACCCCAGGGAAGCACCATCACCATCGATCTGGGATGAAATTGCTCAAGGACATATTGTACCGTGTCCGGATCGAACAGGTGATCGGCTCCACCAACATCGCGGTTGAGAAGATCGCGTTCGACAGCAGGCAGGTGATCGCATTCACGGCTTTTGTCGCGATCAAGGGAACGCAGGTGGATGGCCATGCGTTCATCGAAAAGGCGATCGCTTCCGGTGCGATCGCGATCATCTGCGAAGAGCTGCCTGCGGATCAGAAGGATGGTATCACATACGTGCGCGTGGCCAATGCGCAGGAAGCGCTGGCCTATATGGCGTCGAATTTCTTCGATCATCCTTCGAAGAAATTGAAGTTGATCGGCATCACAGGCACCAACGGCAAGACCAGCATCGCCACGCTTCTTTTCAAGCTCTTCCGATCGCTCAACCATAAGAGCGGCTTGATCAGCACGGTGGAAACTCGGATCGGTCAGCGCACGATCCCCAGTACGCACACCACACCCGATCCGATCAAGCTGAATGAGCTGATGGCCGGGATGGTGAACGAAAGGCTCACGCATTGCTTCATGGAAGTGAGCTCGCACAGCGTGGTGCAGGAAAGGATCACCGGCCTTGCGTTCGATGGTGCTGTCTTCACCAACATCACGCACGATCACCTGGATTATCACGGCACGTTCGCCGGGTACATCAAGGCCAAGAAACGCTTCTTCGATCAGCTGCCTTCTTCGGCCTTCGCGTTGGTGAACGCCGATGATCGGAACAGCAGCGTGATGCTTCAGAACACGCGTGCATCGAAGCATTCGTTCGCGGTGAATTCCATGGCGGATCATCGCGCACGGATCATCGAGAACCAGTTGACCGGCCTGCATTTGAACATCGATGGTCACGATGTGTACACACGCCTGATCGGCGAATTCAACGCAAGCAATCTGCTCGCTGTGTACACAGTGGCGATCCTGCTTGGTGAAGAGCCGGTGAATGTGCTTACAGCCCTGAGCGACCTGGAGCCACCTCGCGGACGTTTCCAGATCGTGCGCGGAAAGGAGATCACCGGCATCGTTGACTATGCCCACACGCCTGATGCGTTGAAGAACGTGCTTACGACGATCAACGACGTAAGCTCCGGATCGGATGCGCAAGTGATCACGGTGATCGGTTGTGGCGGCGATCGCGACCGATCGAAACGGCCGTTGATGGCGAAGATCGCCGCGGAACTGAGCGCACATGCAGTGCTCACGAGCGACAATCCGCGAAGCGAGGATCCCATGGCGATCCTGGAAGAGATGCGGAAAGGTCTTACGGCGAGCGATCAACAACGCACCTGGGTGAATTCCGATCGGCGTGAAGCGATCAGGCAGGCCGTGGGTCTTGCACGACCGGGCGATGTGGTGCTGGTGGCCGGCAAAGGCCATGAGAACTATCAGGAGATCAACGGGGTGAAACACCCTTTCGACGATGTGGCGGTATTGAAGGAAACCCTTGAAGCACTCGGTAAATAATGCTTTACCACATTTTCGACGCGTTCGGCAGGGACATTCCAGGAACAGGTGTGATGGGTTACATCTCCTTCCGCGCCGGCATCGCGGTGTTCGTTTCGCTGCTGATCTCCCTCTGGTTCGGTGGCGGCATCATCCGCTTGTTGCGCCGCATGCAGGTGGGTGAAACGGTGCGCGATCTCGGTCTCGAAGGCCAGGTCGCGAAGCAGGGCACGCCCACCATGGGTGGATTGATCATCATCTCCGCCACCATCATTCCAGTGCTGCTCTTCGCGAACCTCACGAACATCTACATCATTCTTCTTCTCGTAAGCACCGTGTGGCTCGGTGCGATCGGATTTCTTGATGACTACATCAAGGTCTTCAAGAAGGATAAGCGTGGTCTCGCTGGAAAATTCAAGGTCGTGGGCCAGGTCACCGTTGGGATCATCATCGGTGCCACGGTGTATTTCCATCCGGAGATCCGCACACGCGTTGAAGTTCCCGAAGTGCTCGCGCAACAGCTCGATCCGCAGGACATCAACACGATCACGGAAGAGGATGGAACGGTGCATTACATGCTCAACAGGAAATCGCCGAACACCACCATCCCGTTCGTGAAGAACAACGAGTTCAATTATTCATCGATCCCAGGTCTCTTCGGAAGGGAGGCACGCCAGTATACCTGGATCGTGTACATCCTGATCGTGATCTTCATCATCACGGCTGTAAGCAACGGAGCCAACATCACCGACGGACTTGATGGGCTCGCGACCGGCACGAGCGCGATCATGGTGCTCGCCCTCGGTGTGCTGGCGTACGTGAGCGGTAATATCATTTTCGCGCACTACCTGGACATCATGTACATCCCCGGGATCGGGGAGATGGCGGTGTTCATAGGTGCATTGCTCGGTGCGTGCATCGGTTTCCTCTGGTACAATGCCTATCCCGCGCAGGTCTTCATGGGGGATACGGGAAGCCTTGCGCTCGGCGGCATCATCGCCACCATGGCGATCCTGGTGCGCAAGGAGCTGTTGATCCCTGTTCTCTGCGGAATATTCCTCATCGAGAACCTCAGCGTGGTGCTGCAGGTCTCATGGTTCAAGTACACGAAACGCAAGTACGGTGAAGGCAGAAGGATACTGCTGATGTCACCGCTGCATCATCATTACCAGAAGCTCGGGATCCATGAAAGCAAGATCGTATCGCGCTTCTGGATCGTAGGGATCATGCTGGCCGTGTTGTCCATCGTAACGCTCAAGCTCCGTTGAACAGGATCGCGATCCTTGGTGCGCAGGAAAGTGGTGTCGGTGCGGCACGGCTCGCGCGGCTGAAAGGCCATGAAGTATTCGTCAGTGATGCAGGTGCGATCAAGCCGAAATTCCGCGAAGCGCTTCTCTCCGATCGGATCGAGCATGAGGAAAAGGGCCATAGCACCGATCGGATCCTTTCGGCGGATGAGATCGTGAAAAGTCCGGGCATCCCGGATACGGTCCCGATCGTAAAAGCCGCACTGGATAAGGGGATCCCGGTGATCAGTGAGATCGAGTTCGCGTACCGGTATTGCAACGGAAAGATCATCGGGATCACCGGCAGTAACGGTAAAACGACTACCACGCTGCTCACGCATCACATCCTGAAGAAAGCCGGGATCGACGTGGCGATCGGTGGGAATGTGGGCAACAGCTTCGCTGCGTTGGTCGCCGATCGCGATCATGAATACTACGTACTTGAGCTGAGCAGCTTCCAGCTCGATGGGATCCGCTCGTTCAACCCCAACGTCGCGATCCTGCTCAACATCACGCCGGATCACCTCGATCGGTACGAATACCGGATGGAGAAGTATGCCGCGAGCAAATTCCGGATCACGATGAACCAACAGGAACGGGACCATTTCATCTACTGCGATGATGATCCCGAGATCCGGAAAGGCATCGCACGATCCGATGTGAAGGCCAGCCGATGGCCATTCTCCATTCAACACCCGGTGCCGCAGGGCGCCTTCCTCGAAAACGACCAGATCACTTTCTCCACCCACCAAACCCAGTTCACCATGTCCCTGATCGATCAAGCCCTGAAAGGAAAACACAACGTGTACAATTCGATGGCCGCCGGGATCGCTGCACGCGTGCTGGAGATCCGCAGCGATATCATCCGCGAAAGTCTCAGCGATTTCCAGAACGTTGAGCACCGGCTAGAGCACGTCGCCATGGTGAACGGCATCGAGTTCATCAACGATTCCAAGGCGACGAACGTGAACTCCACATGGTACGCGCTCGAGAGCATGACCAAGCCGGTGATCTGGGTGGTCGGCGGCGTGGACAAGGGCAATGATTACACGACACTTCGTGAGCTGGTACGATCGAAGGTGAAGACGATCGTTTGTCTCGGCAAGGAGAACGATAAGATCCACAAGGCCTTCGGCGGTGTGGTGAAGAACATCGTGGAGACGGGCAGTGCGGAACAGGCCGTGCGCACCAGCTACGAGCTCGCCGAACCCGGTGATGTGGTGCTGCTCTCCCCGGCTTGTGCAAGTTTCGATCTGTTCGAGAATTACGAGGATCGCGGCCGCCGCTTCAAGAAGGCCGTTCGCTCCCTCTAAGTCACCTGAACGAACCACAACACATCAGGCAAAAGATGGAAAAAGAGATGATGACAGGACAGGGTATCACCCAGCTGCTGGACATGCGGCGGACCTCCCTCGCCGTGCATAACGGCCTGCCGCATAGCATGGAGCATGTGGCGCGGATCGATGATGTGGTGTACATCAACGATTCGAAGGCCACGTTCCTCGATGCCACCCTGGGATCGCTGTCGCAGATCGCAGGCAGGGTCATCTGGATCTGCGGCCCGATCAGCAACGATCTTGGGCAGGGATATGTGCAGGACATGCTGGAGGAACGCGTGGATCGGGTGATCGTGTTCGGCACGGCCGGATCCAATGATCCAGCAATGCTGAAGCCTTTCGACAAGCCGCTGTACTTCGCGGAAGAGCTGCGGACGGCGGTCTTCCTCGCGCGCGAGCTTGCCACGGCCGGCCAGGTGGTCCTTTTCAGCCCGGCTTGCCCAAGTGGCAATGGCTTCGCCAATTATGAAGAACGCGGAGTGGAGTTCAAGCGCGCGGTGAAGGATCTGTGATCGCCGGAACGATCCGTCCGTTCCGATCGGTATGCCGCCGACCGCTGGGAAATGTTAAGATCCGATGGTTGATAGCTCTTGCATCACCACCGCAAAAACATACGGCTGCCAATGGATCTTCGCACGTTGATGGGCATGTACCGCAGATCCCTTCCTTCCATCGATGCAGATGAACGCCATTCTTCAAAGACTTCGCGGTGACCGCGTGATCTGGATGACGGCCCTTTTCCTCGGGTTGATCAGCCTGCTCGCGGTGTACAGCGCGATCTCGTCGCTGGCGTTCAAGAGGGAAGGCGCTAGCACGTTGCACTTCCTGTTCAAGCATGGGCTGATGCTCGTGAGCGGTTTCCTCATCATGTTCTACGCGTCGAAGCTTCGGTACAGCATGTACTCGCGGCTCTCGCAACTCGCGATCGGCGTCACGGCCGGCCTGTTGTTGCTCACACTGCTCCTCGGCACGAACCTCAATGATGCAAGCCGCTGGATCACCATCCCGATCATCAACCAGAGCTTCCAGACGAGCGATCTGGCGAAGGTGGTGCTGGTGGTGTATCTGGCCCGTGTGCTGGGTAAACATCAAGGCATGGAATGGACCCTGCGCGATGTTCTGCTGAAGCTGATGGTGCCCGTGGGGGTGATCTGCGGGCTCATCCTTCCGGCGAATTTTTCCACCGCGGCGGTCCTGTTCACTGTGTGTCTCACGATCATGTTCATCGGGCAGGTGCCCATGAAGCACATGATACTGATCGTGGGTGCGGCGGTCGTGGCTTTCATCCTGCTGCTACTGGTCGCCAAGAGCATGCCCGGCCTGCTTCCACGGCTGGATACTTGGATCACGCGGATCGAAAGTTTCGGCGCCAACGATCCCAATGCGAACTACCAGGTCGAACATGCCAAGATCGCGATCGCTTCCGGCGGATTGTTCCCGAACGGGCCCGGCAGCGGCGCCTCGCGCAATTTCCTGCCGCATCCGTATTCCGATATGATCTACGCGTTCATCATCGAGGAATACGGAAGCATCCTGGGCGGGTTGGGCCTATTGCTTCTCTATCTCATCCTGCTCTTCCGCGCGGTGAAGATCGCGGGCCGCTGCCAGAAGATGTTCGGTTCACTCGTTGCGATCGGCCTTTGCCTCATGCTCGTGGTGCAGGCAATGATCAACATGGCCGTTGCCGTTAATCTCGTACCGGTCACCGGTCAGCCACTGCCCCTTGTGAGCATGGGCGGTACTTCGGTGTGGTTCACCTGCCTTGCGATCGGGATCGTGCTTAGCGTAAGCCGCAGTCTCGAAGTAACAGACACATCAACAGA
>JAEYYE010000347.1 GCA_023430945.1 Bacteroidota bacterium | reverse complement strand
AGCAACGAGCGGCAGGGAACATGGTACTTCTTCTCGCCTTCCGCAGCGGGCAAATTCGAATTGACGATCCGGCCGGTGGACGGTTCGGGCAATACTGCTTCGGTGGACTATGATTTTGCGGTATGGGGACCAATGGTAGCCCTCAGTTGCCCGCCGAGCTCCGCACCGATGCGTTGTTCCTACGCCAGCCCGACCAATTCAGGCACTCAGGTCGGTGCCGGTACTTATCTCACTGGTATGGCTGAAGGCAATTCCGATACGAGCGAACCGGCGTACAACAGCAGTGGTGGCACCAGCGTGAACGGTTTCGTCGCACCATTGATCGTGGCGCCGGCCGATGTAGGCAAGAAGTTCATCATGTTCGTGGACAACTTCGATCAGAACGGCCAGTCCTTCAAGATCGATTGGCAATTGAGCGGCGGCGCCTCGCTCGGATGTACCGTACTCCCGGTTGAAATGGCGGAATTGCAGGCCGTTGCCAACACGGATCATATCACATTGCAATGGGTGACATTGACCGAAAACGCCACTGAAAGATTCGTCGTTGAAAGATCGATGAACGGCAGGGATTTCGAACCGATCGGAATGGTTGAAGCAGCAGGCAATTCACAGGAGCGCATCGAGTATGAATGGCTTGATACCGATCCGGTGATCGGTGTAGGTTATTACCGGTTGCAACAGATCGATGCGGATGGGGCGACCAATTATTCCGATGTTGTAAGCGCAGCCTTCAAGCGCCATAGCTCAACGCTCATCGTACATCCGAATCCTGCAAGTGAACAGATCATCTTGCAGATCGAGGATGAAGGCATCCACGAGATCGAGATCATCGATGGCAGCGGCCGCATCGTTCATTCCTTGCAGCAGGCAACGGATGGCCGCGCAATGATCCAACTCGATCTCGCACGGATCGATAATGGCAGTTATGTGATCCGAACCAGGTCATCGGGAGGTACGATCTCGATCGGTCGTTTCGTCAAGAATTGATCCGCCCATTCTCGATCACTTCTTTCGCCGCGCGCACACCACTTAGGATCGCTCCCTCCATGGTGGCGTTGGCGCCCTCACCAGCGGTGGCTTCACCGGCGAAGAACAGCGTGTTGGCGATCGGCTTCGCAAGCTCCGCATGGGCATCCCGTCCGCCAGGCATCACGTAGGAATAAGCACCGCGCGCGAACGGATCACCGATCCAATCATGATAATGCCATGATCGCGATAGTGCAGCGATCCCACTTCTTTCCATGTTCAAAAGACTGGAAAGAGAGTCGATCGCTGCGGCGAGCACCTTTTCCGGAGACCGATCCGTGATGCGATCGGCAAGACTTCCAGCAACCCATGCCGTAAGGACCGGTTCGTTCTCCGGCGAGGCCGTCCAAAAGGTCGGCACCGGTTTATCGGGTGCACTAAGGAATAGCGCATCCTGCGCGCCGTCGAGCTCCATCCAGAAGGGTTCATTGAAAAAGAGCACCATCTTTATTACGTTGCCCATGGCCAGCCTGGATAGCGCAGCGGTCTTTTGGTGAAGTGGTGGATCGAAACGCACTGCTCCGATCCCTTCCGTGCGCTGCAACAATGAAAGTGGAAGCGTGATGATCGCATTCCGTGATCGGTGAATGGATCTCTTCCCCGCTCGCTCTGCCTGCACCGCCACCGATCCGTCCGTCCATTCAATGGCGTTCACAACAGTTGAAAGGTGAATGTTCGAGGGATCGAAGTGGCGGGTGAAACTCCTGCACAGGAAGTCCAATGGAGAAGTACAATGCATTTCCGCCGCATCAGCGGAATGCTCTGCTTCCACCTCGCGCAACCACTGTACGCTCAACCGATCGGGATCGGCCGCATGGAAGCTTTTCACGTAGTAGAGCAGAAGATCGATCTTTTCGCGATCCTTCGCATCGACCGACGCCAACGCTTCTGAAAGCGATCTGTCCTCCTTCCGGTCCCGATCCAACTCCCTGGCGAGCTGGAGCGCTTCATCGAATTTCCGATCGATATTCTTCAAGCCATTCCTGGAGCGTTGAACGAATCCGCCTTCAGATCTTCTCAACTCAGCTCCTTCTTCCTTTATGATCCTTGCGACCTCCCCCTTCGCTTCGATCCATTCGGCACCCAGCTCGATCGGCATTCGCGTTTGCTCCGATCGCAAGGAATGCACACGGCCGCCGATGCGATCCCGCGCTTCGAGAAGGATGAAGGATCGACCCTCACGTGCAAGTTCCCTGGCCGCGGCCAGCCCCGCGAGCCCTGCGCCGATCACAATGGTATCCATGGATCGGTCCGCAGCACATCCCGGGCCGATCGATGGAATCATGGCGTGCAGGTTCCTGCTACTTCACATCCGTTGGCCGGTGATCCGTCACAATCGGAGAAACCCGTGAGGCATTGAACGATCAAGCAATTCCCGGCCTGACAGGCGCTCGTGGCATTCGGCAGCGAACAACTGAACCCTTCATCAACCGATCCATCACAATCGTTGTCGATGCCATCACATACTTCAGCAGAAGCCGGATTGATCGTACAGTTCTGAGGAACACCGTTCAGGCACGCCGGCACAGTGTTCTGGCAGGCACCGGTCCCACAGGTGATCGTACCAAGCCCTTCATCGATCTGGCCATCACAATCATCATCGATGCCGTTGCAAAGCTCCTGAGCTCCGGGCCTTATCTGGAAATTGGAATCGTTGCAATCGCCATTGCAGGTCGTGAAACCATCCATGTCATTATCCGTGCAATTCTGTACGCACGTTCCGTTCTGGCAATTGCCCGTTTGACATGAAGTGCCGTTCGGTACGATCGTGAACGTGCATATACCATTCACGCACTGATCGGTAGTGCATGGGTTGCCATCGTTGCAGACCATGGGTGATCCCACGCAACCACAAGCGCCATCAGCCATATCATTGACCGTGCACGCATTGCCATCATCGCATGGTGTGCCTGCGGCCGGACAGGCCGTAACACACGTACCGTTCTGGCAGGTGGTGCCGACCGGGCATTGATCGCCGCACGACCCACAATTCGAATTATTGAAAGGCAAATAGGTCTCGCAGCCATTCACGATGTTGCCATCGCAATCAGCATAGTCGGCCAGACAGCTTACGATGATGCATGTACCATTGGTGCATCCGGAGATCGCATTCGGGAAGGAACACACCTGCCCACAACCACCGCAGTTCTGCGGATCGGTCTGTGTATCCGTTTCACAACCGTTGAAGGATTGGCCATCACAATCGAACATACCTGGCGGGCACGGCGCTGCAACACAGATCCCACCCTGGCAGATGAGGCCGGGTCCACAATCGCTGTTGGTCCCACAGTTATCACCAGCGCCGCACGGCGGGCAGTTCGTTCCGCCGCAGTCCACATCGGTCTCTCCATTGTTCTGAATGCCATCGGTACACGTG
>JAEYYE010000323.1 GCA_023430945.1 Bacteroidota bacterium | reverse complement strand
GCCATCGGTGAAGGCCTTGGGCAGGTCCCACACTTTCGTTTCGTTGAGGTACATGCGCAAACGGTTCTTCTGCCGGTTGATCGAAACCCGTGAGATCGGTGGGCGCGCTTCCGTGATCGGCTGATCGAGCCACTTGGAGTTGCTGATCACGGTCTCGCCAGCTGTGTTATGCGTGTAGATATCCGCGTAGGGCGCACCCTCCGTACCGGCACCACGTGGCAATATGCCCATGCGCACCAGGCCGGAATAACTTATGTCGAACAAGTTGCCCTCATTGCTGCGCAGAAGGATCCCCAGCGAAGAGCATGATGCGTTCTCTTCCAAGCCCGTGATGTTGAATTCCACGGTGAAATTCTCCGGCAGGGTCTCGATCCCTTCCGGGTACGCATAACCATGGCCGGTGAATTTGTACCATCGGCCGGGAGCACCTTCCACCGTAACGATCTCGCCGCTTGCATCCGTGTTCCAACCACTGGGAAAATCCCCGATCGCATCACTGGTGAACTCTTCCATGTAGATCACTCGGTCGCCTGGTACGAAATCGAATTTGCTGTAGGAGCGTAGCGGTGTTTTCGGGGATCCCTTGGAAGCTGTGTCGACTCCTTCCTGTTCGGAAGAGGGACCATTGCCTTCCGAATTCTCTTCGGTGCTACTGCCGTCTTTCTTCTTCGTGGCCTCGCGGGTCCCTTCGTCCAGGCCTTCCTCCGTCTTGTCCAGGCCTTTATCGATGGTTTGATCCACTTTGCGCTCGGCGCGTTCGAGAGCTTTCCTTTCTATGGCTCCTTGAATGTCTATCTGGGCCTGTGCAGTGAATGCGATCGCACAGCACGCGATCGACACGAGGTTCTTGATCATTGACATTGATAATTTGATCCAGGGGCGGCGAATTTATGAAGATCGACCCGTCACTTCAATGTTTGAAGCGCACGAACAGCCGGCCGAAGTTGTCGCGGTCCTTGTCGATCCGGTGGTACAGCTTTTTCACATCGGGTCGCTGGAGGTATCGGAGAACTTTCTTCTTCAGTTGTCCGCTCCCTTTTCCGGGTATGATCTCCAGGATCTCGATCCTGCGATCGGTGCAGAAACGCATGGCATCATCCAAAGCCCGGTCGATCAGTTCCCCTTTGTTGAAGATGTCGTGAAGATCGAGCTTGTGTTTGGACATGACTTTTGTGTTATTACTTTCGTTGTTCCCACCGAAGTTGTGATGAAGAAGGATGCATTGTTGAAGAAAGACCATCTGGCCACCGATCGGTTCCTTCACGACCATGCCGCGTTGATAGAGAAGTATCTTGGTCTGAAGCATGCCGATGCACACCAGCGATTCCCGGTAAGGAACCAACTCGCCCAACTTGCCCGTCAGCAATTCGGTTATTCCAGTTCGACCGCCGCCAGCGATATCGTGTTCCGCATCGTGAAGATGTACCGGAAGAAGTGACCGGGCTCACTTCCTGTATTTCGTGAGAATGATCGCCGGTTGCGCGAATCCCTTCTTGTCACCTTCGGTCGAGATCAGCATGTCGCCGTTGGGCAGGAATGCGATCCCTTCAGGTTTGAAATAGGTTTCGGCAGGTAGTGGCACCACATTGTGCAAGCCCTCGTCATTATAGATCGCGATCAGCCGATCGGCGGCTGATAGAACGTACAATTCGCCGGTTACCGGGTGCACCGCAAGTGCCGATGGCGCGAATCCGATCTTGCCCTTCACCAGCGAGGGTGCCGTTCGTTGCAGGTGCGAGATGATCTGTTGCTCATCGATCGGGAAAAGCTCCGTCGCCCTGCCCTCTGCGATCGAATAGATCCCATTGCTGTCCCCCCCGGCCAGGGGCGGCTCCTTGCTCACCAGCAGCAGTCGTGCGTCCTTCGCGGAATAGTGCAGACCTTCAACGTTCAAGGTGGGCAATTGCAGGAGTTGTTGTGAAATGGATCCGTCCTTTTCAAGGGTGAAGATCATCCCATCGCTTCGCAATACCTTGATCGCTCCGTTCATCGATGTGATATCCTCGAAATCGCCGACATCGGTGAAGCGTTGCACCTTTTTGATGTGGCCGCCGGGGAGATCGAGGTGGAATACCACACCGAGCTCATCCTGTACGCACAGTACGGTGTTCGCGTTCAGCAGCGTGATCCCCGAGATCTCCCGCAGGATCGGCGGAAGCTCTATCACCGTATCGGGCCGGAGCAGATCATGGCCGGTCGGGCCGGTGATCCCTGCCGATCCGATCGCGCTGAGCGGCCACTTTTCCGCTGCCATGTCGCGCGCGGGTTTGTACACTTTTCCTTCACGGGTGAAGAAGAGATGATACTCGATGCCGTTCTCGATCACTTCCGCCTTGATGAAACTCGTATCCTTCACGGTCATCAACGAAACCTCATCGAGGAACCCGGCGGGATGGTCCTTCGCGATCTTCTGCCCGATCCGCTCCATCGGCGCTTCATCAATGGCGATCTCTTCCTCGCGGAATTCCTCCACGCCGTTCATGAAACCCACTTCCACCATGCGGCCGTTGCAGAGGTGGTCGATCTCCACGTAGCCATGAGGCGTGCGGTCGATCGTGATGATGTCCGCATCGGGGCAGCGCGCGTAGATCTGTTGCAACACGGCTTGTTCCACTTGAGGGGACACTTGCGCGAAAACACCCAATGCCGCGAGATATAGGAGCGTGGTCGATCCTGCTTTGATCATTTTCAATGTCATGAAGCATTCCGGCTTCAGGCCGAAGTTACGGGTGGATGGCTGGCGCGATGAGCAAGGATCAACGCAGCAGGTTCACATGGCCGCGCAGCAAATGCATGCCGTTGCCGGCACATTTCGACCGGAATTCCAACTGGTAGATGTACGTGCCGACCGGTGCGGATGATCCATCCCAGCCTTCCGATGGATCGGTGCTCAGGTGGATCTTTTCACCCCAGCGGTTGAAGATCTCCAGGCCGTAGGCATCTTCTTCAGCACCTATTATAATGAATGTATCGTTCACGCCATCACCGTTGGGCGAGAATGAATTCGGGATGAAGTTGGCACCATCCGCCTCTGGGAGGACGAGCACGGCGAGATCGCCGGTGCGGACGCATCCCCAATGATCGATCGCTTCATAGAAGTATTCGCCCTCCAGAAGTTCACGGGTCATTTCCATGGATCCTGTGCTCCAGAGAACGCTGGAAGCGATCCCCCCGAATGATATCGTTGCCGTGCCACCGCTGCATACGGTGATGTCTTCAGGATATGCGAATTCAGGCGCTGCGGAGACCCTGATCGTATCGGCCACCGAGCCGCAGGCGGTGGATCCCATCGCGATATAGGTGCCTGGAGCACCCACGAAGAGAGATGGCCCGCTCGATCCTTCCGACCACAGTACGGCGGTTCCATTGGTGATCTGAGCGTCGATCACGATGCCTGGCGATCCACAGATCACGATCGTATCCGGCACGATCTGCAACCATGGCGGATCGGTGATCCCGATCGTGATCTGATCGGTCCCAGTACAGCCTTCCAGATCGGCTGTGACGGAATATGTTCCCGGTTGATCCACGATCAAGGCGCCCTGCGTGCTGCCATCGCTCCATTGCACAGTTCCGGAGGAGATCCCGCTGTTCAAGGTGATGAAGGCATCTGTGCAGATAATGGT
>JAEYYE010000303.1 GCA_023430945.1 Bacteroidota bacterium | reverse complement strand
CTTCCACCGATGGCGAAGGGAATTTCAGCATCAATGCACCAGAGCGTTGGCCTGCCGCATTGATCGCATCATACGTCGGCTTCAGCAGCGACACGATCACGTTGGCCGCCATGCCCGGGCGGCCGATCGAGTTCAAGCTGGGCTCCTCGATCGAATTGCGTGCGGTGGATGTGGTGGAACGCCAGAGCGGTACCATCATGGATACACGCGCGCTGCAGAACACGGAGATCTTGAATCAGAAGGAGCTCAAGCGCGCAGCATGTTGCGATCTGAGCGAAAGCTTCGAGACGAACGCCACCGTGGACGTCAGTTTCAGCGATGCCGTCTCAGGCACCAAGACCATCCGCATGCTCGGGCTCGATGGCAAGTACGCGCAGATGAGCGTCGAGAATGTTCCGTTCATCCGCGGTCTGTCAACATCATCGGGACTTACGCTGATCCCCGGCACATGGATCAATGATATCAACCTGAGTAAGGGGATCGGCACCGCCGTGAACGGGCCGAACGCAATGACAGGCCAGATCGACCTGTGCCTGCTCGATCCCGGTGCCGAAGGACCCTTGTTCGTGAACCTTTACGGCAACAGTCAGGGCCGCACCGAGTTGAATGTGCACACTGCACAGCGCACTGGCGAGCACAGTGATAACATTCTCATGGTGCACGGCAATCTGTTCCAGCAACAGATGGACCAGAACCGCGATGGCTTCCTGGACGATCCGCTCACGAAACGGATCAACATCATGGATCGCTGGATGCGTCGCACGGAAAGGACGAATTCACAGATCACCCTGCGATTCGCCGATGATCTGCGCGAAGGCGGACAACTCACGATCGGTCCAACGCAGGCGGATCTTGGCGATCCACGGTACCGCATAGATATCCAGAACCGCATGTTCGATCTTGTGGGCAGGCATGGCGTTATCTTCAAAGAGGATCCGACGAAG
This sequence comes from Bacteroidota bacterium, assembly GCA_023430945.1. GTDB lineage: Bacteria > Bacteroidota > Bacteroidia > Flavobacteriales_F > PHOS-HE28 > PHOS-HE28. The sequence continues at coordinate 5,622 of JAEYYE010000303.1, read as the reverse complement.
AGCATTGGTTTTCTTTTCGGCGCACGACGCCATGAAGTGTCGTCATCGTATGGGCGGCGCAACTATGCCGGGTTGCAGGAAAGTTTCTACGGCAACGCCGTGTACCAGCAATTGCTCGGCACAGGCACCGATCAGTTGAAAGCGGGGTTGAGCTTCCAGTATGATTCGTACGAGGAAGCGTTCCGCGACAGCACGTTCGATCGGATCGAAAGGATGCCCGGTGCCTTCGCGGAATACACAAGGCATCGCAACAAATTCACCATGGTCGCGGGGGTGCGTGTGGATCACAATGATCTGTACGGCACTGCGGCCGGCCCACGTTTGCATTTCAAGTACGATCCCGGTGCGCTTACGACCATCCGCGTTTCAGCCGGCCACGCCTTCCGCACCGCGCTTCCGTTGGTGGAGAACGCCAGCGTTCTCGCCAGTTCGCGCGAGATCATCGTGGATGGTCCCATCGGAATGGAACAGGCCTGGAACATCGGCGCTTCCTTGCTTCACAAATTCAAATGGCTCGATCGCAAGTGGGCCTTCACCATCGATGGCTATCGCACCACGTTCACCGATCAGGTGGTGAGCGACCTGGATCGCGATCCGCAGCAACTTGCGATCTACATGCTCAACGGCGCTTCCTTCGCGAACAGCGCGCTCGCCGATCTGCAGGTAGAACTTTCGCGCGTGCTCCGGTTGAAGACCAGCTATCGCTACTACGATGTGCGTACGACATACGATGGCGTACTTCGTGAGCGTCCGTTCACTCCTGCGCATCGCGGACTGATCGATCTCGCCTACGAGGATCGGAAGGAACGCTGGCGCTTCGACATCAGCCTGAACCTGTTCGGCGAAGGAAGGATCCCGGATACTTCGGATGATCCGCGTTACAGCATGCCGGAAAGATCGCCTGCATACGCCACACTGCATGCACAGGTCACCCACATCAGCGGTCCCTGGGAATTCTATGTTGGCGGAGAGAACCTCACAAGTACCTTGCAACAACAGCAGATCATCGCGCCGGATGATCCGTTCGGCCCCAATTTTGACGCATCGTTGATCTGGGGACCTACACGCATGGCGATGGCATACGCAGGCCTGCGATTCAACATTTCACGAAAAGAGATCACAACACCCAATGAAGAACACGTTCCTGGCAATTAGCCTGATGCTTTCGCTCGCGATGAGCGTACAGGCGCAGAACAACAAGCTCGATTCGCTCGTGATCCGCACAAGTGCCGTGTGCGACATGTGCGAGGAAACTATCGAAAGCAACCTGATCTATGAAAAAGGAGTGAAGGCCGTTGATCTGGATCTCGCCACAAGTGAGGTGAAGGTCGATTACGATCCGCGCAAGACCTCGCCAGACAAGATCCGCACGGCGCTAACCAAACTGGGTTATTACGCCGACGACATGCCCGGCGACGAAAAAGCCTATCGCGATCTGCCCGATTGCTGCCAGAAGGAAGGTTGCGGTACGAAACCGATGGAAAAGCACGCACAATAGATGGCGCTGATCCGATCTGTAAGAGGTTTCACGCCCCGTTTCACAGGTGATCATTTCCTGGCCGAAACAGCGGTGGTGATCGGCGATGTGGTGATGGGTGAGAACTGCAGCGTGTGGTACAACGCGGTGGTACGCGGCGATGTGAACAGCATCCGCATCGGCGATCGCGTGAACATACAGGATGGTGCAGTATTGCATTGCACATTCGAACGCGCTGCACTTACGATCGGGAACGATGTGAGCATCGGCCATAATGCGATCGTGCACGGCTGCACGATCCACGACAATGTGCTGGTCGGCATGGGATCCATTGTGATGGACCGTGCGGTGATAGGAGAGGGAAGTGTGATAGCGGCAGGAGCGGTGGTGCTTCAGAATACGATCGTGGAGCCGGGTAGTTTGATGGCCGGCGTTCCGGCGAAACGCGTTCGTGAAGTAGGTGCCGATCTTTCAAGGAACGAGATCGAGCGGATCGCGCGGAATTACCTCAAATACGCAAGCTGGTTCAAGGAAGGCTGATCGTTCCATCGGGAAGCCAGGAAGCGTGCCGGATGCCGGTCGCCTCTACGAGTCTCAGCCGTTCGAGCATTTGTTCGAACGGTTGAAGCGGTCCGCTCGTGTAGCAGATCAGCGACCCACCTTCGCTCGATCGCGATCGCAATTGATCACGATCGAGAAGGCGTTCCACCTGCCGCGCGATCGCCGGTGCGGGATCGATCACGCGAACATTCCCACCAACGATCCGTTCGATCAATGGACGAACAAGTGGATAATGTGTGCATCCAAGCACGAGCGAATCGATCCCTTTTTCAAGCATCGGTTCGATCCACGCACGTAGCATCTCTTCGGTGCGCAGTGTATCCAGTTCACCGGCTTCGATCTGGCCGACCAATCCCGGACAGGGTTGATGCAGTACCGTGACATCCGCAGCGAACCGTTCCACCACTGAAGCATAGACTTCGCTCTGGAACGTGGCCGGTGTGGCGATCACCCCGACCACACGTGATCGTGATGATTCCGCAGCTGGTTTCACCGCAGGTTCCATGCCCACGAAAGGCACTTCTGGAAAAGCTTCGCGAAGCGCTCGTAAAGCGGCAGCAGAAGCGGTGTTGCAGGCGATCACGATCATCTTGCAACCGGCTTCGAGCAATGCGCGCGTTATCGCGAAACTGAAACCGCGCACCACATCCAGCGATCGCTGGCCATAGGGAAGGTGTGCACTGTCCGCGAAATAGATCAGGCGCTCTTTGGGGAGCGCCTGATGGATCTGGGCAGTAACGGTAAGTCCTCCGATCCCGGAATCGAAAATGCCGATCGGGCCTTCGCGAAACAGATCAACGCGATCGTTCTGCGACACGCGTATCAGATACCGAGCTGGGTCTTCACCAACGGGAGCACGTCCTCGCCTTTGTCGTAATAGAGAACGAAACCGGTGCTGGTATCGAAGATGTAGGTGAATCCGTTCGCATCGGCCACATCCTTGATCGCCTTGTTGGTGCGTTCCACCATCGGCTTCAGCAGTTCCTCCTCCTGCCGTGCGAGATCTTCCTGGGCTTTCTGTTGCGCGGCGGTGATCCGCTGTTCCAGTTCACCGATCTCACGCACGGCCATCTGCCGCTCGGTCTCCGTCATGGAATTCGCGCTCGCCTGGGCCTCGCTCACTTTCGCTTCATACTCCGCACCCATCGCCTTCAGCTGGTCATCGAGCTTCTTGGCGAATGCCTGCATCTTGGTCTCCGCATCCTTGCGTTCGGGCAGCATCAGCATCAATGCCTGCCGATCGATGTGGCCAAGCTTCGGTGCGCTTTGCGCGAACATCGGCGCGGCGCTCAACATCAACCCAAGTACGAAAAGAAAGTGCTTCATCATTGCTCTGTTCATCGTGGTTTTACTTCTTGTCCGGCGCCTCCCGGCCGTGTTCCTTGTTGAAGGTTGCGCTCGCCCGTTTGTGGTCTTTGGTCGGGATCGCCTTCTCGCATCCGGTCAATGTCCTCGTCCTTCCGATCCTCCGGTTCCTCACCATCGGATCCGCCTCCTTCCGATCCGCCCTTACCGGGCCTGATCCCCAACTTCCGCAGAACGCTGTCGCTCTTGTCGTACTTCTCGCTCGCGAAGAGCAGGTTGTTGCTCGCGCTGCCAAGATCGAATACGGCGACATAGCTGGTTCCGGCGACTTCCTTCACCGCGGTGTACACGCGATCCTGGATCGGCTGGATCAACTCCTGGCGTTTCTTGAACAGGTCGCCGTTCGGTCCGAATCGCTGCTTCTGGAGATCCCGTGCTTCGCGCTCACGCTTTTCCATGTCCTCCACACGTGATCGCTTCATCTCTTCGGTAAGCAGGATCGCTTCGGCATTGTAGGCCTCGCGCATGCGCTTGATCTGCTGGTGACGCTCATCGATCTCCTCCTGCCACTGCTGACTGAACCGATCGAGCTCCTTCTGCGCCGTGGCGTACTCGGGCATCTGGTCCAGGATGTACTTGGTGTTCACGAACGCGATCCTTTGGGCAGAAGTCTCCTGCATCAGGAAAAGCGCACCAGTAAGGGCAAGGATGAGGTGGATCGTGGTTTTCATCGTTCGGTGGCGTGGTCGAAAATAGGCGATCCGGATCACAGCTCGCCAAGATCTATGCCGATCGTAAAATGGAACTGGCTCTTCGCCATGTTCGGCAGGTAGGGCACATCATCAAGCCTCCAGCCGTAATCAAGCCCCATCGGTCCGAACATCGGGAGGTTCAAGCGCAGGCCGAAACCGGCCGATCGGTACAGTTTGAAGGGATCGTATTCGTTGAAGTTGCTGAACGTGTTACCGGCCTCAACGAATGCGAGCGTGAAGATGGTGGCCGAAGGGTTCAGTGAAACAGGGAAACGCAGTTCCGCGGTGTATTTCGTTACGATGAAGTTACCTGTTTGCGGTGCCAGCGAAAAATCATCATAACCGCGCAAGGCGACGATCTCGCGTCCATCCAGCTGGAAACCGGTGAGCGCGCTTCCGCCCATGTAGAACCGCTCGAACGGCGAGTTGCCCACATCGGCATTGTAGCGGCCAAGGAAGCCGAAACCTGCGCGTGTCATCAGCACCAGGTTGTGGCGGTTCTTCGGATTCGTGAGCGGCAGGAACCATTGCGTGGTGAATTTCCATTTGTGGAATTCCGCCAGGCGGAAACGTTCCTGCGAAGGCATGTCCACCCAATTCCGATCGGGTTGGAACAGCGACCAGGGCGGCGTTGCCTTCACCGAAAGGGAGATGTTCGATCCGCGGCGCGAGAAGAACGGTTCATCGATCGAGGAACGTGCGATCTGCCAGGTGTACGAAAGCACATCGCTCGTACCATCGGTGAAGTCGAAGATCACCGCACCGCTGCTGTAGTTGTGCAGATCGTACCGCTGGAAGCCGATCGTCTGGCGAAGGATGAAGTAATCATCGGGCCACGTGAGCCTTTTTCCAAGTCCCACGGAAGCACCTGAGATCAACAGCGATTGACGAAGCGGGTTCAGTGTGCGCTCCCCGTTGTTGGTCACATACCGGCTTTCGCCGTTGGTCTGCACCGAATGGTAGGCCGAAAGACTGAGCGAAGTCGGTTTCTTTCCGCCGAGCCATGGTTCCACAAAACTGATGCTGTAGGATTGGAAGAAACGACCGTTGGTCTGTGCGCGCAGGTTCAATGTTTGTCCATCGCCGGAAGGTAGCGGTGTCCATTCCTTCGGCTTGAAGAAATTGCGCGTGGAGAAGTTCGTGAACGAAAGGCCCAATGAAAGCACGAGCCTTCCCGCGCCCCAGCCACCGCTCAATTCCAACCGATCGCTCGGTTTTTCTTCCACCGTGTACTCCAGATCCACCATTCCGGTGCGCGGATCCTGGATCGGGTTCACGCCGAGCGATTCGGGGTTGAAATAGCCGAGCGTTGCGAGTTCACGCTGCGTGCGGATCACATCGCTTCGATTGAATAGCTGGCCCGGTTTGGTGCGGATCTCACGGCGGATCACATGTTCGTTGGTCTTCGTGTTTCCTTTGATGTACACGTTGCGGATCCGGTACTGCTTCCCTTCACGAATGCGGATGTCCAGATCGATGCTGTCGCCTTCCACAAGCAATTCCACCGGTTCCGGGTAGAAGGAGAGG
>JAEYYE010000212.1 GCA_023430945.1 Bacteroidota bacterium | reverse complement strand
ATCCGCCGCGCACCTCCACTGGATCGCTCGCGGATCTGGTCGGAAGACATCGTGAATTCCTGTCACTTGAATGGAAGGAACGCACACCGGCGGAGATCTCCGAAAAGTTCAGGGAAACCTATGGATGGCTGCCGGCGATAAGGATGGAGTTGGTCCAGGAACAATTGCAGTGCGATGTTCTTCACCGCGCGCGATGGGTCGATCCGGCAAGTGAGGATATTTCCGATCCGGTCACATTCAGCTACCCGAGGACCCGGGACAGACAGGTGGTGGGCAGGGCGAATCTTGCAGGTGTACCGGTGTTCTAAGCCTGCGGAAGCGCGAACAGTTCCTTCGCAGAGGCGCGGTCGGCGAAGATGGATGACCGATCGAAGCTGATGCGTAGCGAATGGAAATTCAGCGATGATCGCAAATGGCTGGTAGGAGCGATGATCAAGCATGGCGACCTTGCCGGGAACGCAGCGCTGAAGGACGCATGGGGATCGGCAGTGCGTGAATACATCCTGAAGTGCGATCGGATCCCTCAGGAACATATCCTGTTGCTTCATGATCTGGTGGCAGAGCTTTTCCTTCAGCAGAATTACGAGGTCACGTCATGGATCGCCCACCAGCTTATGCAGGAGATGGAGTTGGTGCAAATGCTCGTGTATCCCAGCCTGCGTACGGCCCAACAGGAACTCTGTCACGCGTTCCACGCAGCTCCGATCGATCAGGGCCGGGTCGCATTGAGCTGCGTCGAGCAGGTTGAGATGATCGGTGATGGTTACAGATCGATCCGGACGGGCACCATGCGCGATGGCCGCATCGAATGGCTTGAAGGATCGTGTACAGGTGCTGCGTCCGATCGTGGTACCACTTCAACGCATTGTGACGTTATCACCTCGAAGAACATGGGCCTTCCGCCCACCGTTAGCGGTGGATCCCGGTCAATTCGATCGTTCCCGTAGCGATCACGCGCGATCACGGGTTTTCGGTAAACGATCTGTTCCCATCGTGCTGTGGCGATCCAGATCTACTTCAAGCCAGGTGCTAAGCAAGCCCGAGTGGCGGCGGATTATTACCAGGATGTGATCCGTGGTTTCGTTGCCGATCATGTCGATCATTTGAAACCGGAACATTTCCTGGTGGTGCAGGAAGGGCAGAAAGATACCGCACTACGGATCTGGTCACCATTCGGTACGGAGGGACATACGGTGGCCGATCATACCAAGTTGCTTCAGACCACGGCCAGCTGCTTCAAACGCCTGCGGCGCGGCCACGGCTCCATTACGGAGGTGACCGAAGTTTGGCAGAACCTTAGGGAGGAGATGTTGAAGGATGGCCGGCAGGTGGTGCTGCTCGAAAAACTTGTGCTGCGTAGCGAGCGTGTTACGCAGGTCGCTGGATTGAGCGGCGATGATCTTGTGTTCGTGAACGGGCCTGGCTATGTTTTCACCGCACTTGGAGAGGGACTTTACGGGCTTGCATTGGAAGGTCGTGGAAGCTATCTGATCGAGCGGCCGGCCAACGATGAAGGCTCCGAAGTATCGTTCATGCGGCAGGGAAGCGCTGAAGCGTGAGCATAACTTGTGGCCGATCGCCTCGATCGGCCCGCTGCCGGTGGTGAGATCGACATGAATTTGAGAATAGACAATACGGATCACGATGGCCACGAGGAAAGGCTGGTGATCATTTCCAATCGCCTGCCTTATCGGATATCTGAACGGGCCGATGGTCTTTCGATCGTTCCCAGCGCGGGCGGCCTCGTCAGCAGTATCGGATCCTACATCTCCAAGGATGTTTCCATCCGCCGATCCACGCTCTGGGTGGGTGCGTCCGATCTGTCAGAGCGGAAATTGAGGCCATACCTGGGCCCGGAAGGTGAATTGAAGGAAGGCCGTTATATCCTGCATCCGGTATTCATGCCGAAAGCAGTGCAGGATAACTTCTATAACGGTTTCTGCAATTCGACCCTATGGCCGTTGTTCCACTACTTCACCTCATACGTGAAGTATGATGAAGTGGAATACGAGGATTATCGTACGGCCAACGAATTGTTCGCCAAGAAACTTGCGCAGGTGCTGGAACCGGGCGATCGCATCTGGGTGCATGATTACCATCTGATGCTCCTTCCGGAGATGTTGCTTGAACTGCGTCCGGATGCGGAGATCGGGTTCTTCCTTCACATCCCTTTCCCTTCTTCGGAAGTCTTCCGGTCACTTCCCGATCGCTGGCGCCGCGAACTTCTGCAAGGTGTGCTCAGTTCCGATCTGATCGGTTTCCACACGCATGATTATGCGCAGCACTTCAAGCGATCGGTGCAACATGTGCTTGGTCATGACCATAACCTGCGCACCATCCGCACAGCCGATCACGTTGCGGTGGTCGATGCCTTTCCGATCAGCATCGATACGGCAAGTTTCCGCAATGCGTACGATGATCCCAAGGTGCAGCGGGAGCGGATGCGCATTGCAAGGCAATGCGATGGCAAGCGTGTGATATTCTCGGTCGATCGGCTGGATTATACCAAAGGCCTTCTCAGCAGATTGCAGGCGTTCGAACATTTTCTCGAGAAGGAGAAATGGGCGCAGGGCAATGTGATGTTCGTGATGGTGGTCGTTCCCTCGCGCGATGTGGTGAGCACCTACGCCGATCTACGCCGCGAGATCGAGATGCAGGTGAGCCGGATCAATGGGAAATACGGCAACATCGATTGGACCCCCGTGGTTTATCAATACAAGTCGATCGACCACGCCTACATGGTGGGCCTTTACAGTTCGGCCGATGTGGCGTTGATCACACCGCTGCGGGACGGGATGAACCTTGTGGCGAAAGAGTTCGTTGCCAGCCGCAAGGATGAGCGCGGCGTATTGATCCTGAGCGAAACGGCCGGCGCTGCAGCTGAGTTGAGCGGGGCGATCCTGGTGAACCCGAACGACAAGGAAGCGATCTCCGATGCGATCACAAGGGCGCTATCCATGCCGGCGGAAGAGCAGGAGGAGAGGCATAAGGCGATGGCGCGCCGCCTTTCCCAATACGATGTGGATCGGTGGGCCAAGGACTTCCTAGATGAGTTGAAGGATGCGCGCAACCGCCAGCGACGCATGCAGGCGAAGGAGATCACAGCAGGCATCGAAGCGAAGCTCCATTCCGATCACGCCGCGGCCCAACGGCGCATCTTTTTCCTGGACCATGATGGCACGCTTGCGCCGTTCGCGGCCGATCCGATGCGTGCGGCCCCATCACGCGAGGTGCTTGATCTCATTTCACAACTGGCCGGTGATCCGAAGAATCTCGTGGTAATGGTGAGCGGCAGGGTCCCGGACGAAATGGAAAGCTTCTACGGACATCTGCCGGTGGCGCTTTCAGCGGAGCACGGCGTATTCTACCGCCCGAAGAACGGGTCCTGGCAAAGGCGCATCAAGCAACAACATGACTGGCGCTTCAGGTTGAAACCAATGTTCGATGCGCTGGCTGAGCGTTGCCCTGGGGCTTTAGTTCAATTAAAGAACGAATCCATCACATGGCATTACCGTGGGGCCGATCGTGACCTGGGCTTCCTGCGATCGCGCGAGCTCATCGACCGGTTGAACGACATGGCACCGGAACTCGGTTTCCGGGTCACCGAGGGAGATAAGGTCGTGGAAGCACGCCCACTGGGAGCAGATAAGGGCACAGCCGTTCATTCGGTGATCACCGAGGACCATGCGGATTTCATTCTTGCGATCGGTGATGATCGCACCGATGAGGACATGTTCGCGGTGATGCCGCGATCGGGATATTCGATCTGTGTTGGGCTGCGGCCAAGTCTTGCACGATTCAATCTACGCAGCCAGAAGGAAGTGGTTCCCTTCCTTCAACGTATGATCACCACATCGGTGCAGCGCCCGCTTTCACAAAAAGGGATCAAGGCAGGCTGATCGTGGTACTGCTTCTTCATGATCCGGATGGATCGAGGTTCAGCAGCCCCGCCTTTGACTATGGTTCTTTCAGGATCGACCGGTGGCGCAAGGCTTGCTGCCAGCAGGAAGTCACCGGCAATTCGGTGATCTTGATCAACATAATCCGATAAGTCATGGCAGAGATCACAGGAAATTCCAGAGGTGCCGGTAACATGGGCACACATGGAACAGGGAATACCGGTTACACCGGTGGAACAGGATATACCGGCGGTGATCAAGGCCGCACGGGTCCATCCAATCCGATCGGGCCGGATCGGCGTGGCGATGAACCACGCTCGAATGCCGCTGTATGGATCGTCGCCATCGTTGTCGTTGTGGGTGCTCTGGCGATCTGGATCGCGCGCAACACGGCAGATGATAATGACCGCATGCAATCGAGGCCGGGAATGGAAATGAACGAGACCGATCGTGGAATGAACAGGTCGGGTACGGGCACTACCGCCGATCCCTATGAGGAAGGAGCGACAGGCCAGGGTGGTAATGCGTTGGACGCACAACAAGGCACTGGAACGATCCCGGGCGATCCGCAAGATCCCCGCCTGGAACGCCGGGGAAGTACCGAGGGAATGTATTCCAATGATGGTGAGAGCGGACTTGGCAACACCGGTGCAGATACTGGAACACCTGGTACCGGAACTGCAGCGGAAGGCGTGGGAACAAGACCTGGATCACCTGATCAGGCTGCGGGTAGCAGCACCACCGGATCGAGCGCTGGCACAGATCCGGCCGGCAACGATCAATGAATTTATTCTCGAGAACAGAACGCCCGGCCAAAAGCCGGGCGTTCTGTTCTCAATTCCCATCATCTTTCTCTTTCCCCCGTTCCTTCCGGCGGTCTTCCCTTCGTTGTTTGCGCCGTTCTAGTCGTTCGGGATCGTCGCCTTCCTCTCCTTCGAACAAACGCGCGAAGAAGCCGCGGTCATCTTCCTTCCAGCCGCCAGGGACCTCTGCAATGTTTATCTCGTTGTCCACCTGCGGCTCCAAAGCACGGATGAACGCGTTCCGCAACAGATCGATTATGGCGTACCAAGTTCGCACGTCGGGCCTTCTCAGATCCCCTTCAAGTGGAACACGGGTGGCGATCTGGTCTTCCTTGGGATTGGTGAGCAGCATACCGCCAAGGCCCACCAATCCTTCCCATAATTTCTTACCGATCGATTTATCACGGTCCTGCGGACCGAGTACTTCGATGTCCTTGATCACGGGCTTCACGTAACCGAGGAACTTGCCGTCCTTGGCCGCGATCTCGGTATATAGTCCGAAAGTGCCTTGTTGCACATCGAAGTTCGCATACGCCTGGAAGAATTCATTGAACAAGGTGAGATCCGTTCCTTCAAGCGTTGCAGCAAGATCGAACGTTGGCGAACCCGCCAGGGGATCCAGATCGATATCCAGCATGAAGTGACCGCGATAGACATCAGCGTCCATGGAGACCCATGCGGGAAGCAGCTGGGCATTGTTCCGCACCGATGACAGGTTCTCCGCATGGATCTCCACGTTCTCCATGGAGAGATGCACTTGCGGAGAACTCGTTGGATCATTGAATTGGAAAGCGCCGTTGTAGACCTCGAACCGGTTCACATCGATCGGCATGAAATCCTTCAACAGATCCACGAGCTCCACCGTATCCTCGGCGATCTCCTCAGGTTCGGCGTATTCCTTCGTGAAACGCACGATCGGTCTTTCCAGCACGATCTCCGAAACGATGCGTCCTTCGAAGAGCGCCTTCCATTCAAGCGAAAGATCGATGTCTTCACCGGCCACGAAAGGTGTGCGCACCTTCGTTACCGTGTCCTGTTTGTCCAGATAATAATCATGGATGCCATAGGCTCCGCGGAAAAGTGAGATCGTAATATCATCGATATGTCCATAATAGCCGGGTATGCTCTTCAGCCTGTCATTCGCCTGGTCCAGTACGATGTAGGGCAGTGCTATCCGCACAGCGATCAGTACCACCAGGATAACGAGAAGTATCTTCCATAACTGGCGCTTCTTTCCTGGCCTTTCAACTTTCTCCTTGCTCATGCGCCGGGCGTGGCAACTGTTATTCCGAACCTGGCGCTCCACGCTCAATCGGCCTGGGACATACGTTATGATCCTGAAACTTGTGGCGCGTTTTCCACAATTTCTGAAAGGAAGCTCTACCCGCGCTGCTCCTGTGCGCATGAAAGCCGTTTCGGCACAGCCATGGCAATGTACAGGGCAACATCCAACTTCGAATGGAACATTCAGAACACTGGAAAAGTGAAAGCGCCGCCGAAAGCGGCCTGCGCAAGTGGGAGGAGCGATCGCTGATCGAAGCGATCCGTGAACGTGGATATGAACCTGACGAGATCGTTGTTCGATCGAAGGAATAGTTATGAGGGCCATCTGGAAAGGAGCGATAGCCTTCGGGCTTGTGAACATCCCCGTGAAGATGTTCAGTGCCACGCAGGGCAGCGAGCTCGATCTGGATATGCTCGATTCGAAGGACAACAGCAAGATCCGCTTCCGCCGTGTGAATGAGGCCACGGGAAAGGAAGTGCCATGGGAGCGGATCGTTCGTGCGTACGATCATCAAGGACAGTACGTGATCGTATCCGATGAGGATATGAAGGCCGCGGCGGCTGAAAAGACGGGCACGATCGCCGTGCAGGAATTCATTCCGGAGGAACAGGTGCCGGGAAAATATTTCGAGAAACCTTATTACCTCGCTCCCGAGAAGAGCGGCGCACGCGCCTACGTACTGCTGCGCGAGGCCTTGAAGAAAAGCAAGAAGGTGGCGATGACGACCTTCGTTATGCGCACCAAGGAACATCCAGGCCTGCTCGTGCCCGATGGCGACGTGCTGATCTTGAACCAGCTGCGGTTCGCGGAGGAGGTGCGCGATCCCAAGGAACTGGACATTCCGCATGATATGAAGCTTGCGCCAGCGGAATTGAAGCTCGCACTTTCATTGATCGATCAGGGCACGGGCGAATTCGACATCTCACAGTACAAGGACACATACTCCGAGCAGCTGATGAAGATGATCCACGCGAAGGCGAAGGGCAAGACCATACCTGTGAAGGAATTGAAAGTGGTGCACACCAAGAGCGATGATCTGATGGAACAGCTCAAGGCCAGCCTGAATACGCGTAAGAAGAAGGCTTCATGAGCCGCCTCTCCACGTACCGCGCGAAACGCGATCTCGATCGCACACCGGAGCCTGGCGGATCGAAGAAAGCACCGAAGCAGGATAGAAAGATCTTCGTGATCCAGAGGCACAAGGCCACTCGGTTGCACTACGATGTGCGCCTCGAGATGGAAGGTGTGCTGAAAAGTTGGGCGGTACCAAAAGGGCCTTCGCTCGATCCAAGGGATCGCAGGCTGGCGATGATGGTCGAGGATCATCCGTACGACTACAAGGATTTCGAAGGAGTGATCCCACCCGGCAATTATGGTGCGGGCATCGTGGAGATCTGGGACAAGGGGTTCTACGAACCGATCGATGCGAACGGCAACAAGATCAGCGGGGATCGGATCTTGAAGGACCTGGAGAACGGTTCGTTCAAGTTCAGGTTGCATGGCAGGAAACTGAAGGGTGAATTCGCGCTGGTGCGCATGCAGAAGAACAAGGCCGAGAATGCCTGGTTGATGATCAAGCACCGTGATGAGAACGCGGTAGCCGGTTACGATAGTGAAGATCACGTGGCCAGGGACTCACCGATCAACAAGGCCTTGAAGAAGGCCGGAAAACCAGCCAAAAGAACTGCTGCAAAGACAAAAAGTGCAACGGCGCGGAGCCCGAGGAAAAAAGCCTCGGAACCGATCAAGCCGATGCTGGCGAAACTTCACGACCAGCCTTTCGACGACGATGACTGGCTATTTGAAGTGAAATGGGACGGCTACCGTGCGATCGCGGAAACGGGAGCTGAAGTGCGCTTGTATTCCCGCAACGGGAATTCATTCGCCGCAGCATATCCCGATGTGGTGCGATCGCTCCGTCGGCTCAAGGATGATCTGGTGATCGATGGTGAAGTAGTCGCTTTGGATCCGAACGGCCTTCCAACGTTCCAAGGATTGCAGAACGCATTGGATGATCGTACGATCCACATCGTGTACTACGCGTTCGATCTGCTGCGGATCAATGGAGAGGACCTTACGGCGCTTCCGCTGATCGAGCGCAAGGAACGTCTGCAGAAAGCGGTCCCGACCGATGAACATCTTCGTTACAGCGATCACATCATCGGTGAGGGAAGATCCTTCTTCGCGATCACTGCGGATAAAGGGCTTGAAGGCATCATGGCCAAGAAGATGGATTCGCCCTATCTGCCCGGCCGCCGATCGAGCGAGTGGCTGAAGTTGAAACATCATCAGGGGCAGGAGGTGATCATCGGTGGTTATACGGAGCCACGTGGTTCACGCGATCATTTCGGATCGCTGCTGCTCGGGGTTCGCGAAGGTGATCGGTTGAAATACGTCGGTCACGCCGGTACCGGTTTCACACAGAAGAGCTTGAACGATCTGATGGAAAGGATGCGTCCGCTGGTACGGACGAAAAGTCCATTCCAGGGCAAGGTGACCACCAACACGCCGGCGGTGTGGCTGGAACCGAAACTGGTATGCAACGTGAAATTCACGGAGTGGACCAAGGACGGCAAGATGCGGCATCCGGTCTTCCTTGGTCTCCGGAACGATAAGAAGGCGGCCGAGGTGGTGCGAGAGGTGAAGGAGCCGCTCAAGGCAACGGCCCGATCGAAGAAGAGCGGAACCGGCGGTGGACCAACGCGCGATGATGGGCATACGCTGAAAGTGGGCCGTAAGCAGATCAAGCTCACCAACCAGAACAAGGTCTACTGGCCCGATGATGGGACCACGAAAGGTGATCTGATCGAGTATTATGATCGGATGCACAAGTATATCCTTCCGTACATGAAGGATCGGCCGCAATCGCTGAAACGGAACCCGGGCGGCATTGCGGATAAGGGTTTCTACCAGAAGGAAGCGGGTGCGAACATGCCCGAATGGATCCACACCGAACCGCTGGATTCAAAGGTGCGCAAGGGCCGGATCAACTATATCATCTGTAACGACCGCGCGACCTTGTTGTACCTCGCCAATCTGGGTTGCATCGAATTCAATCCATGGAGTTCCCGTTACCAAAGACCCGATCATCCGGAACATATCATCATCGATCTCGATCCGGGAGAGAAGACCACGTTCGATCAGGCGATAGAGGCCGCACTTGCCGTGAAGGTGATCTGTGATGAGATCGGAGCGCCTGCGTTCTGCAAGACATCCGGCGCATCCGGTCTGCATATCTACCTGCCAACGAAGGCGAGATACACGTACCAGGAACTGGCGCCGTTGGCCGAGGCGATCGCGGCCCGGACCACCGATCTGTTACCCGGCACAACGACCATCGAGCGAACGATCGCGAAACGTGGCGGCAAGTTGTATGTGGACTATCTGCAGAACCGCAAGGGGCAGACCCTGGCCTGTGCTTATAGCGTTCGGCCGGTGCCAGGTGCAACGGTCTCGACACCACTGGATTGGAAGGAGGTGAGGCCAGGGCTGGATCGTACAGCGTTCACGATGCGGACGGTTCCCAGCCGTGTGGAAGCGCGTGGTGATCTCTTCACAGGGGTTCTCGGCAAAGGCCTGGACCTGAAAAAGTGCCTTTCCAGGATCGAGGGCTTCTGATCCCGCGAACGGCGGGGAAAGCAGGGCGAAGCGTTTCCGATCGGACACCTGAATGAAAATCCGGTGGCATGGATCATGCACCCCGCCGCGTGCATTCAATACCTCATTTTGAAATGGATAACACGAATACGAAAAAAGGTCTTAAGGACATTGCTGAGCTTCTGATAGACAGCCAAAAAGGGTATAAAGAAGCCGCCGATCGAGTTGAGGCTCCACACCTGAAGCAATTGCTCATGCGCCTGAGTTCGGAGCGTAGCGCCCTGATCAATCAAGCGAACTCACAGTTGCGCATGCTCGGCGAAGATGACGTACCCACCGATGGCACTTTCAAAGGGTCGCTGCACCGCGCGTGGATCGATCTGCGTGATTCACTTTCCGCCAGCGATAATGCCAATGTGCTTGATGAATGTGAGCGCGGCGAAAAGTATCTCCTCGAGCGGTATGATGAATTGCTCAACGATCAGGAACTCGCCGAAGGCGCACGTTCCGTGTTGAACGAACAGCGCATGAAAGTGCAGACCAACATCAGCGAAATACAGGCTTTGCACGCCACGCACCAGGCAAGCGAAAAGAACAAGTGATCTATAGGCATCCCGCCTGATGGATCCAAAAAAACCAACAAGATGGCTCTTGAGATCAAACCGGCCTACGGGGAAGCGCAGTATGAAAAGGCTGCAGCCTACTTCGATCGGCTACTGATGGAAGAGGTCGTGGGCTTCAAGAGCCGCGACCGGGCCATCGTGATGCAACTTTCATCCGCCAGCCCAAAGGAGGCTGCCTATCTGTACCTGATCCCTGAAGAGGGCGGGGTACCGAGCGGTGGCGATCTGTGGGTGATGGTGCGCAACATCAGAAAGGCGATAAGCAAGTTGATGAAGTGTGATGGTAGTGTGGAGCAGGTGGAAAGGTCCATCGCTTCACTTCCCCATCATTGTGAGAGCAATGAACCGATCACCCTGTTCGCGCAAGTATGGGATGGTGAGGAGCAGAAGACCGATCCCGAATTCGCCTTCGTATTCACCGAAAGTTCCCTGGTGTATGCCGGTGGCAACAAGGTGCGGTTCGCGAAGCTGGAGGACGATCTATATGGTTTGGCCCTGAAGGGCCAGGGCAGCTATCTGATCGAAGTACATAGTGAAGAGAATGAATTGAGCAATTGAATTGATACGATACATTCAAGTATGGACCCCGATCCGTTTGGATCGGGGTTCCTTATTGCTTTACGCTATAATTCGACCACGGAAGTGGCCGATCGATACAGCGCCTTGCTGTGATCATTTCTCGATCCGGGTCAAGGAAGAACGTAGTTGCTTCATGTTGGAAAGCTTCGAACCCCGGCCTTACGGGGCCGGGGTTCGAGGATCGCGGTGGAAGGTTATCCCGCCGCTAATGGCGATACTGGATCATACTACTGTATTCCTTGGATCATTCGGCTTCTTCATTCACATGACTTTCAGCGATACTTGTCAGGTTCTCATCGGTCTGCTTCTCTTCATCCAGGTTCTGTTGGAGAAGGTCTGCGACTTCGCTCAAGCCGAGTTGGTTCGACCATGCGACCATGCTGCCGTATGAGGCGATCTCATAATGTTCGACCTTTTGGGCCGCTGCGATCAATGCTGCATCGAGCGCCATGCTGTCCTCGAACTCATCCTTGATGCCGTTTGCTTCCTCCAGCAGGCCATCCATGGCTTCACACTTCTTGGACCTGGCCTTCTTTCCAAGGGCTTCAAACGCCTCTTCCACACGGGCTACATGCTGTTCCGTCTGCGTCGCATGTTCGGTAAAGGCCTGGCGCAATTCCTCATGCTCCGTCGCCTTCGCCATTTTTGGCAGGGCTTTCAGGAGTTTCTTCTCCGCATAATAGATATCTGCCAACTGATCCTCGAGCAACTTCTGCAATTCGCTGGATCCGGCGCTCGAAGAACCGTTCTTGCTCGACTTCGCGGATGCTGTTCCTGCTCTCTTATTGGTGCTCGTCTTCATTTGGGAATTGGATCTTTATGGAATGTGTAGTTGGAACGCGATCGGTCAACGAGTGTGCCAGTGTTCCCCGATCCGAACCGATGCGCGTCCAGCATGGATCACAGCGTTCATGTGCGAAGCCGGCCGAGATCGATCGTGGTGTCGCTTCAACGATCGAGGTGCGATGTTTACAGATCCACCTGCGCAATGAGCACGCAGGCGAGGTGACATTCATGGCATACATCTGCGCAATGCTGGGCCGTGGATACGCTCACCTTCCTGCATTCATCCTTGCATTCCTTGCATGCGGTCGCACAGAGGGACAGATAGCGGTCCTTGAATTCCGATCCACGTGCGACGAACCTCGCCGTGCTGCCACAGATATCCGCAAGATCCCGGGAAAGTTCGATGCATCGCTGGTATTCGCGCGCGTTGGTGGAATCCAACAATTCACTGGCGCATATCTCACACGCGGTCATGCAGCGCTCCAGCACATCGAGCAGCTGATCGAAGCGTTGTTCCGTCATCGTTCCTCTTCTTCACCTGGCGCGGTCGCATCATCCGCAGCTGCTTCGTTGCTACCAAAATGATCGGAAGCCTGATCGATCGGATCGACCCCAACGTCCGCCGATCCATCCCGCGTTCGATCCATGTACTGGCCCTGGCCGGTCGAATCATTGAATCCATAGGAACCGCGGGTGGTCTGCCCGGGGATCCCCGTATCGATGATCGGCGCAGTGGTGCTATCGTCCAACCGATCGGTGTGCAACATGTTCGCTTTTTCACGCTGGCGTGCTTCCATCTCCTCGGCCTTTTCCACACGTTCATCACCGGGCATACCGGCTCCTGGATCACGCTTGTATGGATCGTATCCTCCGCGTTCCGCTGAATTATTCTTTTCGTTCTTTTTCATCCCACTCCAACTTTCCCCTTTTGTTGCCAGTCGTATGCCAGTGCGGCGCAGCAGCGATCGCAGCGGCACCAGTGGCCCTCGCCGTGGTGTTGGCGTAGCACGTATGTGCATGGCGTACCCCAACGCTGGAAACGCCGGTTCGGCTCGCAGATACGTAATCATTTCAGTGCTACGCTGATATGTGGTCCGATCGGATCTGGCCTTTCTGTTGGCTTGGCACAAGGCCATGGTATCAAGTGGAACTATGCCTGTGATGACATCAGAACTTGCCCGGATCATCGGCGACTGTGAAAAGCGTTCCTGGCAGACGCACGGGATCCGTATCCGCGTCGATTCGATCGCCAATGACGGACGCATCCTGATCTGTTCAGTCCTTCAGGTGCGCAAGACACCTTTGTTACGCCCGATGGATACGCCTACGCTCGTGCAGCAGGCGGAGCTCGCCTTGCAACCGTTGCTTGCCGCAGGCTATACGCCCATGGTAACTGCGATCGATTGGAACCACGGTCACGAATTGAGGCATTCGTTACCACCGATCGACAAGCTGGATCCGATCGGCCTGATGAGCGCATTGCGTCATGCCCAGCTTCCGTTCCCACGGCTTGCGAAGAGTATTGGTGATGCATCGCCGGTAATGCCGGATTCGCTCTGGCGCCGTGCGATCAGCCTGTTCGCGGTCTGATCAATTCGAGCGGCGGGCGGCTGCAAGTACCTTCAATACCAATCTCTCTTCGAACGTATAACCATCCTTCAGAGGCTGGTCATCCGTTCTCATACGATCCATCATTCCATGCAATTTCTCGCATTCATACGCGGTGATCACCTCCGGATGGATGTAGTACTTACGGCACACAGCGCGCGTGTTGCCTAATTGTTCCGCCGCCTGATCGAGCGCCTTGTTGATCGCTTCCTTGCGCGCGTTGGCGTTTGAAGGACATGTTTCCGCGATCAATGCCTTCAAGCAATGCACGGTGCCGTTCCACGTACGGAAATCCTTGCTGGTGAACGGGCCGCCGGAGATCTCCTTGATATGATCGTTCACCATTCCGGAATCGATCGGCCGAGGTTCCCCGTTCTCATCGATGTACTGGAAAAGGTCCTGCCCGGGCAGATCACGGCAATGCATGATCAGGCGCGCCAGCTTGCGGCTTCGGATCTTAACATCGTGGGCGATCCCCGTTTTACCCTTGAATTGCAATCGTACGCTGCCGGCGTCGGGTTTCACATGCTTGTCCTTCAGTGTGCTCAGCCCGAATGACTTGTTCTCTTTCGCATAGGCCTGGTTCCCCACACGGATCAGCGTGCGATCCATTATGCTGATCACCACTGCGAGTACTTTCTCGCGGCTCAGGCCCGGTTTGTTCAGATCCCGGGCGAGCCGCGCACGGATCTCGGGAAGCCGGTTGGCGAACTCCAGCGCATGATGATATTTCGTCTGGCTCCGCACCACCGACCAATCCGGATGGTAGCGATACTGTTTCCTGCCGCGCGCATCCTTGCCGGTGGCCTGCAAATGGCCGTTCGCGTAAGGGCAGATCCATACGTCCGTCCAGGCCGGGGGGATCGCCAGTGATCCGATCCGCTTGAGGATCTCTTCATCCTTCACGGCTTCACCCTTGAACCGGTACCTGAAGTTCCTGCCATGTTTGATCCGCTCGATCCCCTTGATGCGATCGTTCACATAACGCAGGTCGATCGCTTTCGCGCTCTGGACCGGGTCGTGCTTCAATGCGCGCAACGTGCGCGGCGGAAGTTTCAGTGCCGGTGCTCCGGATATCATCGCTGCTCTGGCCATGTTCAACCGTTCACGATCTCGCCGCCGTTGGGGTGCAGCACCTGACCTGTCATGTATGATGAATCCGCCGATGCGAGGAACACATAGCACGGTGCCACTTCGGCGGGCTGCCCCGCGCGTTCCATGGGCACATCGCTGCCGAACGTCGCCACTTTCTTCGCATCGAAGCTCGATGCGATCAAAGGTGTCCAGATCGGTCCTGGTGCTACTGCGTTCACACGGATCTTCCGTTCAACCAACGCGGCACTGAGCGATCGGGTGAAGCTCACTATCGCGCCCTTGGTCGCCGCGTAATCGATGAGCTGTGCGCTGCCGCGATAGGCGGTCACGGACGTGGTGTTGATGATCACGCCGCCTTCGGCCATCTTTCCGAGCACCGCCTTGGTGGTGTGGAAGTACGAGTAGACATTGGTGCGGAAGGTCTTGTCCAATTGGTTGCTCGTGATCCCTTCAAGGTTCTCCTGCGGATAGTGGATCGCACAATTGTTCACCAGGATATCGATCTTGCCGAAGTGGGCCAGTGTGGCGGCCACGATGCGTTTGCACGTTGCTTCCTTGCCGAGGTCGCCAGCCATGATCAGGCATTCGCGGCCAGCTTCCCGCACCAGCCTTTTCGTTTCCCGGGCGTCGATGTGTTCATTCAGGTAGGCGATCGAAACATCCGCCCCTTCGAGGGCAAAGGCCAGTGCCACGGCGCGCCCGATCCCGCTGTCGCCACCGGTGATCAGCGCGACCTTGCCTTTCAGTTTGAATTCCCTGCCAGCGTTCTCAGGCCTGCTTTCCGGCTGTTCCTTGAGAAGGTGCTGCTGCCCAGGTCGCGGTTGCGTTTGTGGCGCACGCACCTTTCTCTTCCTACCCGACTTCTGCATGAAGCCCTCGGTTGCAATTCGAAGGCCAGCGATCGATGGATCAATGATCGGGATCCTCTCCAGCTCCTGCTCCATGCCCTTTGCCCAGGCTCGTAGGTCCATCTTCATTCTCTGGATCCTTGCTCAGGGCGCGGTCATTCTCCCGTTCATTGTTCATGGAAGCCTGATCTGTGGGTTCGTCGTTCTTTCGCGGATCCCAGTTCTTGTAACCCCACATCCCGGGCCGGTCGTTCCGAGATCGTGATCGGGTCATGTACCGTTCTTCTTCGCGTTCCTCCTCTTCCTTTTCAGATGCGGACCGGTCCCGGTTCTGGTAGCGCTCCTCGCGTTCATCGTTGGTGTTCGAAGGTTGTGGCGGACCTGGATCGGGCTTTCGATCCTCAGGCGATGTATTGCGTTTGTTCTCCGTCATTGTTCCGATGCTGAAAATACGTGATCGGAACCCACCAATGCCGTGCCTCGCCGAAGGGCGCCGCCTGACCCGTTCACCGATCGGCGTGCAGGCGTTCCCCGTACATCGGATCCGTCTGGGCAGATCGGTCCACAGGATCAGATCGTGGCGATCACCTTCAATTCGATCGCGATCGGTGTGGGCAGGCAGTTGATCTCAAGCGTGGTGCGACAGGGCGGATCGGTGTGGAAGTACTCCTTCCAAAGCTGGTTGTAGATCGCAAAATCATCCTTCATGTTGGTGAGGTACACCGTCACATCAACGATCTTCTCCCAACTGCTGCCGGCATCTTCCAAGATCCAACGCACATTCTGGAACACACTGCGCACCTGCGTTCCAATGTCGTAGGAAACGATCGTTCCATCCTTGGCGAGTTCAACGCCTGGGATCTGCTTCGAGCCGCGCTCTCGTGGGCCTACACCGCTCAGGAAGAGCAGATCGCCAACGCGGCGCGCATGCGGGTAGTGGCCTACCGGCTCTGGTGCCTTGCTGCTCTGGATCGAACTCATCGCGCTATCAATTGTTGCAAAGATGATCCAAGTTGGATCCACCCACGCGAAAAGGATCCTTCAGCCCCGAGCTTTGTGCGATACAACTCCATGGTATGCGCTATCGCAGGTTGGGCCGATCGGGCCTTCAAGTATCGGAACTTTCACTCGGTTCGTGGCTCACGTTCGGCAAGCAGATCGGCGATGATACCGCGGAAAGGTTGATGCACGTGGCCTATGAAAACGGCATCAACTTCTTCGACAATGCCGAGATCTATTCGCGCGGCGAAAGTGAACGTGTGATGGGCCGGGTCCTTAAAAAAGCGAAGTGGCCGCGCGACACCTGGATCGTGAGCAGCAAAGCGTTCTTCGGCGCCGGTGGAAAGCTTCCCACACAGGTCGGGCTTCATCGGAAGCATCTGGTTGAAGCGTGCAACGCCGCGCTGGAGCGACTCCAGGTGGAATACCTCGATCTGTATTTCTGCCACCGGCCCGACAAGAACACACCGATCGAGGAGACCGTGTGGACGATGCACCAGCTGATCCTGCAGGGGAAAGTGCTTTACTGGGGCACGAGCGAATGGAGCGCGCAGGAGATCATGGAGGCACACATGGTGGCAAGGCAACATCACCTGATCGCACCTGTGATGGAACAGCCGCAGTACAACATGTTCCACCGTGCGAAAGTTGAAGTGGAATTCGAGCAGATCTACAGGAACATCGGGCTTGGCACCACTGTCTGGAGCCCGCTGGCCAGCGGTATCCTTTCAGGAAAACACCGCGGCGGGCCTGACAAGGAGAGCCGTTTTTCGATCCAGGGCCTTGATTGGCTGCGGGAACGCGAAATGTTGCAGGAACGGCTGGAGAAGGTGGATCGACTGATACCGATCGCAAAGGAGCTAGGGATGACCATGCCCGTGCTGGCGCTTGCTTGGTGCCTGAAGAACCCGAACGTGAGCACCGTGATCCTCGGTGCGAGCCGGGAGGAACAATTGAAAGAGAACCTGAATGCCGTTGATGCGCAGGATCTCCTTTCGCCTGAGATCATGTCGCGAATAGCCGAAGTGCTGGCGAACGACCCCCCGCGGCCACAATACTGATCA